>NZ_LIRE01000743.1 GCF_001402795.1 Pseudanabaena sp. 'Roaring Creek' | reverse complement strand
AAGGCTCAAGACCTAATCACCGTAGTCGGTAACTTTGCCAATATCCAAGCAGGACAGACTCTCGCTCTAGAAGGTACATGGCGATCGCATCCTAAATTTGGCGACCAGTTCCAAGTCACTCAATACCGTGAAACTAAACCCGCCACGATTACAGGAATTGAGAAATATCTGGGCAGTGGACTGATTAAAGGCGTGGGACCAGTCACTGCTAAACGTATCGTCACTCGTTTTGGCTTAGATACCCTTGACATCATTGAAAATGAGATTGACCGTCTGATTGAAGTTCCTGGCATTGCCAAGAAACGGGTGAAGATGATCAAAACTGCTTGGGAAACGCAAAAGGCGATTAAGGAGGTCATGGTATTCCTGCAAGGACATGGAGTATCCACCACCTATGCAGTCAAGATCTTCAAGCATTATGGTAATGATTCCATTCAGACCGTTTCCGAAAATCCTTATCAACTGGCGACGGATATCTATGGCATTGGTTTCTTTACTGCCGACCAGATCGCTCGAAATATTGGCATTGGAGTTAACTCCGAATTTCGCAGTATTGCGGGAATCTTTCACTGTTTAGGGGAAGCTGCTGAAGATGGTCATTGCTATTTACCGCGCCCAGAACTAGAAGAGAAAGCCATCAAACTGCTTGCTCTCGAAGACTATCAACCAGATCCTGAAACCATCTCTAAGATTGTTCTCCATCTCTCCATCAACGATCGCTTGGTGATGCAAGGATTAGAAGGAGAGTTTATCTGCTATAAACCCACTTACTTCCATACGGAACAAAATCTTGCTGAACGGGTTTATCAATTATTGCAACATAAACATCATCCAGATCCTCAGCGTATTAGCGCTTGGATTGATCGCTACACTACCCAAAGAAATATCAAACTCTCGCCCAAACAACGGGAAGCCGTGGAGATGGCGGCAACTTCATCGGTGTTAATTCTCACAGGTGGGCCAGGCACAGGTAAAACTACCACCACCCGCACGATTGTTGCGCTCTGGAAAGCGATGGGTAAGGAGATTGCCCTTGCTTCACCAACGGGTCGGGCGGCTCAACGATTACAGGAAGTCACAGGTTGTGAAGCTAAGACAATTCACCGTTTTCTAGAGTTTGACCCGAAATCAATGGGCTTTAAACGCAATCAGGAATATCCTTTGACAGCTCAGGCGATCGGTATTGATGAAGCATCAATGCTGGATCTGTTTCTTGCCTTTTCTCTAGTTAAGGCGATTCCATTAGGCTCTCAACTACTTCTTGTCGGCGATACCGATCAACTTCCTAGTGTCGGTGCGGGCAATGTTCTCAAAGATTTAATTGATTCTCAGCAAGTTCCTGTAATCACTCTCACTGAAGTATTTCGTCAGGCTCAGGCAAGTCAAATTATTCAGAATGCTCACCGTATCAACACGGGTAAGTTTCCAAACATGGAAAAGGTTTCTAATCAACCCCAGTCCGATTGTCTATGGCTAGAAATGCCCAATGCTGAAGCTGGTCAGCAGGGTATTTGTGACATTATTACGGAGTTGTTACCCAGTCTGGGCTTTGACCCTCAGCAAGATATGCAGGTTCTCTGTCCGATGACTAGAGGGGATGTTGGTACGCGCAATCTCAATGTTGTTCTTCAACAATTACTCAATCCTCCCGATGCGATGAAGCCCGAAATTAAGTATGGGAATACAATCTTCCGCTTAGGCGATCGCGTTATGCAGCAGGTGAATGACTATAACCGTGAGGTTTTCAATGGTGACATTGGTACGGTTACGGGTGTAGATTTGGAGGAACGAGAAGTCACGGTTATATTTGGCGATCGGCAAGTGACTTACGATCATGCCGATCTCAATGAGATTGCTCTGGCGAGGGCGACGACGATCCATAAGGCGCAGGGCAGCGAGTATCCTGTGGTGATCGTGCCTCTATTTATGCAGCATTTTCTGATGCTATCTCGTAACTTGTTTTATACAGGTCTAACTCGTGCGCGAAAGCTTGCCATCATCGTCGGGGAGTCGAAGGCGATCGGGCTGGCAGTAAAACAAGTCAGCGATCGGCAGAGATATACTTATCTCGCCAAACGTTTATCTAAATTGGCATCTCACTAATTCTAAACAAACGCGGTTTAACTACAATGGATGAGCAATCTCTGTTTTGTAATATATGGATAGGCTGCAAGCAGCAGGCTACAAATGACGACTATGCAACTGCCCAAAATCGATCGCTGGACTTCTTGGGACAATACGAGATGGATTGAGTTCGGGTAGACCTGCATAATAGAGCCGCTTCACATGGTCGATACTGCAAACGGATTGAGCATCACTATATTGATATAAATCGCGGCAATAGTTCCATAGATTTGGGAAATCTACTAAGCGCTTAACATTGCACTTGAATAATCCGTAATAAGCTAAATCAAATCGAAATAGAGTTGTAAATAAACACCAATCTGCAAGGGTTACTTGCGTGCCGCATAGATATTTTTGCTGTCCGAGGAGTGCCTCATATTTTTCTAAGGCTTGAAACAACTCCGTGACAGCTTCATCATAGGCTCCTTGAGAAGTGGCAAATCCGCAACGATATACACCATTATTGATGGGCTGGTAGATGTCATCAAGGATGCGATCAATCTCATCACGCAGATGTGGCGGATAAAAATCGATGTTCTGAAATTCTGAATCCAAGAATTTGTTGAATTCAGAATTAAACATTTGGATGATTTGCCGCGATTCATTATTGACAATCTGATTGGTTTGCTTATCCCACAATACAGGCACTGTAACCCGTCCCGTATAGTTCGGATTAGACTTGACATATACTTGCCATAAATAATCGGCATGATTCACCGTATCGCGAATAGATCCTGCATAGTCAGAAAATTGCCAGCCTTGCTCGCTAATCACGGGATCAACTATCGATAGACTGATGATATTCTCTAATCCCTTTAACTTCCATAACAGCACCTTGCGATGTGCCCAAGGACATCCCAAGGAAATATAGAGATGATAGCGTCCAGATTCTGCCTTAAAGCCACTGGAACCATCTGCGGTAATCCACTGATGGAAGTGTGTGGACATACGCTGAAACTGCCCCTTATCATTGCGTTCTGTCCATTCTGTTGTCCATTTGCCATCAACCAATTGACCAAGTGCCATTTTATTTACTCCTAAATTTTATTGAATTCTACTGAAGTGAAATCTTTGCACCCACTTCAACTTGTGAATGCATAAGCTGCCATACTGAAAACACCATAGATATAACTACTATGCAGTTGCTTCCCTTTCGCACCTCCTGCCCCCATCGCCACAAATAAAGGCATTAGATGCTCATCTGTGGGATGGTTCTCTTTGGCATAGGGGGCGCGTAGTCGGTATTGCAGTAATGCTTCCTGATTACCTTCAGAAATGTTTTGGGCAAGCCATTGATCAAAAACACGCACCCAATCAGGAGGTTCGGCATTGTAGGATTCATTAAAAGCGTACATATTGTGGGTGGCGTTACCACTGCCGATAATCAACACACCTTCATGGCGTAAAGATTCTAAAGCTTGTCCTATTTGCCAATGATGGAGAGGATCGCGGTAGGACTGTATTGATAGCTGCGTCACGGGAATATCGGCGGCTGGATATGCTAGAAACAAGGGTGTCCAAGCTCCATGATCTAAGCCTCTGTTGGGATGAGTTCCACAGGAAATACCTGCCTGTGTTAGTAGTTTAACTACGCGATCGCTCAGTTCTGGCGCTCCTAATGCAGGATAGTTCAATTCATAGAGTTGGCTGGGAAATCCTGAAAAGTCATAGATAGTTCTAGGCTTAGTCACAGCGCTCACCATTGGGGAATCAGAGTGCCAATGTGCCGAGATCACCAAAATTGCTTTGGGCTTAGGAAATTGCTGATGCAGCGATCGCAAAAAATCCCTAACCGCACCCTCCCGAATCGGTAAATCTGGCGCACCGTGGGATACAAAAATTGTGGGTAAGCTGTCCATAATGTTGACAAAGCTATGTTTTATTTAGAATAGTTCTAGTTAGAACTATATTTATAAGTTAGTTTCTGTAGCTTAAGTTGTCAATAAGCCAACAGGATGATGCAATGAAAAATCAAAATATGAGTAACGGCACTTTGTGCTGCCACTCAAATTTAAAAAGCCTGTCTAAGACGGTTGAGTAAAACTTTGAGTAACTGTAATTCTGAGGGTTCTAGTTTCTCAAACCTTTCTTTAATATGAGCAATATGGACTGGAAAGACCTGCTCGAAAACCTCTTGTCCCTTTGGCGTTAACTGCACATTCACACATCGACGATTATCTAGAGGTGTTTCTCTAGTTACTAATTCTTTTTGGATTAGGCGATCAATTACCCCAGTCAAAGTCCCTTTAGTAATTAAAGTTTTTTCGCCTAACTCCCCCATGTTCATGCCATCAGTATTACCAAGGGACGCGATCACATCAAATTGAGCAGGCGTAAGATCAAATTGGCGGATATGGGTTTCGGAATAAGCCGAAAATGTTTGATAGGTTCTGACTAACTCGCGCATTGTGGGAATAAATTCTTCTTGGGCAGCTTGGACAGATTTATTTTGTGTTGAGGTCATTTGACTGTCATTAGAACTATTCTGATTAGTAATATTATAGAACTAGTCAAGAAATGGCAGCGCGAATCATCGCCATTCCTTGACTAGCTGCAAAGCAGCTCATCATAGATCAACCAATTTTGGGTTGTGAATCAATACTTTGTTTTTGTGCTTGAGAGCGATGCTGCCAAGCCTGACCAAATTCTTGAATGTCCAATTCACTCAAGTTGACTAATTTAATTTCTTGCCCCTCAGCTTGCAAGATAACTTGGCGATCGCCTATTAATCTCTCAACGGTGAGACTATCTCCACTTCGTAGGATACCGTAAGAATTTTTACCCACTTCTCCAAAACTGTCAGCCACTAGCTCGTTGAGGAGTTGATGACAGATTGCTGCAATCATCTGAGCGCCATCAATTCTGCCCTGCTCTAAGTTAATGGAGATTTCCGCTTTAGTAATATTTTCAAATTGGTCTGGTTTACGGACTTTAAGCGATCGCTGTTTTTCTAACTCAATCACAAGCTCGTTTAACAAGCTATCTGATAAACCCTGTTCGGCTTGATGAACCGAATCTGCAAGCTGATTTATCGCCTTTTGGTCAGCACTTTGCATCTCTAAAATAATCGAGCGATCGCGTGCTGGATCGTAACTGACCTGTAAATACTTCTGAAGTCCTCCCCAGCTAAACTCTTTCCCTAGCTCATTACCTTGAATGCTGTTACTTCCCAAACTATAGGAAATGCCTTTAATCTTTTTGGTGCGCGTGTATTTGACATGAGCATCTACTCCTGAATGTTTCAATTGCTCAATCAACTGAGGCATGGTCATCCCTGTTTTTACTTGCTCTCTGATTACTTGCGATATGTGAGATGCCATAGAGGAAATATTAGGGTGTATCCTCTGCTCAGAGACACTTTCTATCCGTTTCAAGATACGCGGTAAGGAATAAGCCTTGCCCACACTGGAGCCAGCCATGCTCACTCCATCAAATTTGTAAGCAATTCCTTTCGGTTTTCCCTTGCGATCTCGGTCAACCCTAACTTCAATCCCTTCAAGATTTAATTGCTCAATAAAATCTGGTAGTGAAGTGGTATTTACCAAAGTTGCATCGATCTTGTCTGCAAGTTGACGCTTTACAGTGGCTTTGCCCGTTTCTAATTCCTTATCTATCTGACTTTTAGTTTGCTCTTGGCGATTGCTCTCCCAACTTGATGGTACAGCCGCTAGTCCAAAGTTCTGCTCTAGTTTGCGGATTACATCTTGGCTGCGCGTCCAATCCCAACTGTCAGAAACCACTGAGCCATCCATCCGCACCCGACTGGTCACGAGATGAATGTGTTCGTGATTTTCTTTGTCAGTATGCTTTACAGCCACATACTGATTATTGGTAAAGCCCATTTCTTTGAGATATTGGGCGATCGCTCTCTGCCAAGAAGCATTGCTAAGATGCTCTTCAGGACGAAGGCTAAGTGCTACGTGACAAACTACTTGATTCAGCTTTGGGCGAAGTTGGCGAGATATTGCAAATTCATTTGCTAGACTGCGTGGACTGTCACCATCCATATTCGTATCAATTATTTCTGCTCCAGTTCTGCCCAGTACATAGTATAGACATCCCCGAAAGCCACTTCCTTTGCTAATTTTCCCAATCATCCTCTTTTTCTGCTTTATAGGTTAAACCTGCTATCTCTATAATTTGAGACCTCACACCAAATATCAAACCAATAGCTTGATTGATACGGTTAGATAAATCAGTCAGTTCATCAAGTTGGGGTTGCATTGGACTCCCCATCAACAAACTTAGATTTGCATCATGGGCTAACTGGTTAATGTTTGTCCCAATTTTATTCAACTCAAATTTAAGTTCCCCAAGCAGGTGATATGTGTCCCAATCAACTTTGGGCTGTTGAACTGGTAGTGTCTGTGGATCGTAATTATCAGTTGCAAATCGAACAAACTCACTTGGCTTGACCTTCAGTTTACTTGCCTTCTTGTCTAATGAAGCTTTCGCATCTTCAGTCATTCGCACTGTCAGTTTAACGGATAAAGTCATTGCTGTTATTCCTAAAGTTTATCCTGCTTAATTGTTGTCAAAAATATATACAAATCACAAAGAATTTGATAAGCCGCAGCTATCAGTTACTCTTACAGTTAATCTTTACCTACACACCCTTAAATTTTAAAGTATTAATTCTGTATTTAGTTTGTTTTTTGAATTTCTTTGCTTTTTATCATTTGGATTGGGGGGATTCCAAAGGGGGTACTCCCCTTTGGCAAGCGTAATGTTGCCGTCGAACAAAAATTGAGCGATAGCGATTTTTTTGTCCGACAAGCAACATAGCTTGCTACACGCGACGCATCCCCATCAAACGACGCAAAATCGTTGTAGCTGCGTCATCGATCCGTACAACTATGGAATCATTTTAGTACAACTTTGGAATCATTTTGGAACGATAAAAGGTACAGCTTTGGTAAACAAACCGTACAGAATTATCACTCAAAAATAATACTTAAGACATAGAAATTAAGGTCTGAGTATAAAAATAATCTAAGACAAGGATTGACTTAATACTTTCTTGGCAAACTAAACTCTGAGATGCCAGATATTGACAGGAATTACATGGTCGTTAACAAATTGTAAAAATCTTATTAAGCAAAGCAAACCAATATTCTTTAGCAATGGGTATGATTGAAAAAAGTAATAAACTGGGAGGTATTAAAACCAATATAGAAATTAATCTGGGTCAAAGATTTCCATGTTGGGGGATTTTTTGACAACAGTTTAGGAATTTACATCCACTAAATAACAGCTAAAACAATGACTGAAGATCCCTCACGTTCATCGTTAGCGGACTTAGATACGGATAAATTAGTAGCTTTATCAGAGCGCTGGGTCAATGAACCTCAGAAGAAAAACAACCCCAAAACCAAACTCGACATCATCCGAGCTTTGGAAAGTGGGATTAGATCTCTAATCGCTCTGGGATATACCTATGAAGAAGTCAGCAACAAACTTGCCGATGAACTACACATTGCCATCTCTGGACAGATAGTACGAAAGTATTTACAGAAGATCGATGTGGAAAATAAAAAGGCGGCAGCAAAAGCCAAACGCGATGCTACTAAAGCCGCAAAAGCTTCGGGTGCTCCTACTCTGTCAATTTTGCCGTCAGAACCCGCAAAGTTTTCGGATGATTATCCTAGTTCACCGCCTATTAATCAGAATGTTATTGGCTTAACCAAGGACGTTCAACCTACGACTACCAGAATGAATTCGGATCTAAAACAGACTAATCAGGCTGAGTCTAGCAAGCCCAAAAGTATTGTCCCCAAGTCTGTCCCTGTAGACGATGACGACGATGATGACTACTTAGCACAACAGAAAATCTTGAAACACTACAATCGTTATTAGGAAGCAAACTTATGGCAATTATTAACCTGATCGATGGTGAAAAAGGTGGCGTGGGTAAAAGCTGGGTTGCGCGTACCATGCTCCAATACCTCAAGGATCGTGCCATCCCGTTGGCTGGTATTGAAGCGGATCGTAGTAATCCCACTGTCCTCAACATTTACAAAGACAGTAAGGCTGCTTTTTTCTCTGAAAATGAAAAAATGGCGGATGTCCCTGATTCAATTTTTGACTATGCACTCAAGAAAACGGTTGTGGTCAATTTACCCGCTCAAGCTCATCGTGCTGTATCGCAATGGATTAACACCAAAGGCTTGCTAGACTTGGGCAAAGAGCATGGCGTGTCTTTCACCAAGTGGTTCGTCAGTGATGGGGAAAGTGACTCAATCGAGCTATTCATCGAGTCTCTGGAACATTACCAAGGCTACATCACCCATGTGTTTATCAAAAACTGGGGTCGTTGTGATGAATGGGGTTATTTCCACGAGCATGAAGCGATCCAGAAGGCGATCGCCGAATATGGTGTAGCTGTGATTGATTTCCCAAAGCTAGGAGATGGTAGGCGCATTGAAATCAATGCTAAACGCCTAACCTTTGAGGAGGCTTCTAACTACTCCGAATTTGGCATCATTGGCAGGAATCAGATCAAAACCTTCCTCAGAGATGCTTACAAAGCCTTTGAGTCCACCAATCTCCTGCCTCAAAACGTCCAGAAAAAAGAATCTAAATCCTAGTATGAATAGTGATCCTCAACCTAAAACCTATCTGGATATTGCCATCCATGACTACGATCCCACTGTCAAAGCCAAAATTTACGAGATTGTGGCTAAGTCTGGCATTCCCCAGAACGATCCTTACATTGCGATTTTCTTGTCTAATGCTCAGGTAGCCGCGACAGTTGCCACTGCGCCCAACCTACTCCAAAGTGCCTTAGCCAAGGGCTTCGATGTTGGTATCCAAAAGTTTCGTGACTTTCTGGCGACTCTGCGCGAGACTGCGGTTAAGGAGCAGGAGGTAGCGATTAGTCAGGCGATCGCTAATATCATCAAAAACAAACAGCATCAGGAATCCCAAGGATATTGGCGGGCGATTAGCTTACCTTTCATTGGTTTCTGTGCAGGGATGTTGATGATTGGCTTAGCGGCGGGTCTGGTTTCAGGTTTGGCGATCGCTAAAGTAGTAACTCCTCAGCCTAGTCTCAATCCCCAGACAGTAAAGGATTTAGACTGGTTAGCTAGTGATAATGGCAAAATGGCAAAGAACCTCGTGGACTGGAATCGAGACATTTTAAAGACCTGTCTGCAAGACCAGCAAAACCTCAAGGATGCTTTGATTATTCTTAATGGTAAGTACGTTACTAAAGGTTTGTGCGCTCTTTGGGTTTTGCCTGAAAGTCAGAGAGTATATGAAGATCGGCGTTGATTTTGATTGCGCCGATCATTAATCGAAAAAACACTATAGCCAATGAATTGGTTATAGTGTTTTTTAAAATCAACTGAAGGGACTCTCGAAAAATAGCTGTATTCTCAATAATGCAAGGTTAAAACCATTGATTTATCGTTACTATTGTCAATAATATAGAGACACCCTAAATGTTAGTTCCTCTCTAGGTATGGTGCTGAAACCCAGAGGGTATATGAAGATCAGCGTTGATTTTGGTTACGCATATCATTAATCAAAAAAACACTATGTTCAATAATCTGATTAATATGTTTTTGTAAACAAGTAACATTTACAGCAAAAGCTATTCATAATGCAGATTACTTAACCTTTGTATTTGAAATTAGCATATCTAATGCTTTTCCCGTTGCTTGCATATTTTCGGCTGGGATGATGGCTTGCTGCTTATTTTTTTTTGGTTTCGGTTGCCTTGGTTTCATCTGGTTGCGATCGCTGTTCTCAATCCTGCCTCGCTTCCTGATTTCATATCCATGTCTAATTAACACGGCTCTAACAGTGGAATCGCTCAGTCCAAAGACTGCGCCCACTTCGTCTAGGCTCATCGGTTTGCTATATAGCTCCCAATATTTCTGGGCGATCGCTTGTTCTTCTTTGAATGCGGCGGCTTTTTCTCTGCGGGCTATTTCGGAAATGTCGATTCCTGCTCGGACAATTACCCGTTCTATGGTTTTACCTGACAGGTCAAATAGTTTACCCACTTCCTCAAAGTCTAACCCGCCTTCATTTATCAGTTGCCAATATTCTTTGGCGCGGTTGTAGTTCTTAAGGCGCTTGAGCTTTTGGTTATCTTCGCGTCTCTGCCTGATCCGCATCAAGATCTGACGACGCTCTTTTTGTTTGGGTGTTAGTTTTGGTGTGGGTAATCCTGCTATGCCTCCCAGCTTGTGTTTTAGCTTAAAGGTGGGACGATTTTTGGAGTCTACGCTTTGCCTAATTGGGTAGCCATTGCGCTTTAGTTCCCGCAGGATAATTGGGTGGGAGACTCCAAATAGTTCTGCGGTTTCTCTTAGGCTTAGGTGGTGATCGTTATAGGCTTTGTGATACTGGGCGGCGCGATTGGCGGAGGTGACTAAATCGATCCCTCGGCGGATGGGGATGCCATGCTTTTCTAGGACTTGGTTGAGGGTCTTAGCTGAGATATTGAGTTTTTGGACTACGGCTGTCCTTGTCACTCCTGTTTGGTATAGGGCGATCGCCTGTTCTTCTTTTGACATCCTTGTATGACTCAGACGCGCGTGCTTGGGTCTAAATTCACTAAAACCAGACGCAACCATCGCGTTATATACCGTCGAAACTGATACCTGATAGTGTGTTGCGATGTCTCGAATTGGGTAGTTTGACTCTTTGTACAGCTTAATATACTCTGATACATCGGGCATAACTCTAGGAGCCTTCACCTTTGAAGTCTTTGCTTTGGGACTTTTCTGCTTGTCTGCTTTTTGCTTTTTCATTAACTGACTCTCAATATTCAAGTGCATTTTTTGATGTTTTACGATATCTACGGAATATGGAGAATATACATACAAGGTTAAAATTAGGTAAAAGTGTTCCCAAAAATCGCTTTTTCTACTATGCTCTATTAAATTAATTCTGTCAGAAATAACGATAGATGCAAATTTAGACAGAATATATCGGCGCTATTATGATCTCACATTTTATAAAAACATTTGTGCAAAACACAACATTTTTAGACTGTGTTTTTAGATCTGTAGGAATTACTGAAATTCTTGCTGGATATGGTTTTGGTGCGTTATCTCCTGCAAAAGCTGAGACAATTCCCAATCTGTTAGCAAGATCGGATATTAGTCTGAAAGGCTCTCCAAATGTTGGTGCTAAATTACACCAAGTCCAAACGGGAGATACTCTGTATAGCCTAACTCAGATGTATCAGGTTGATGCGGCGGCGATCGCTACTTCTAGTTACAGATCCTCACCTACATTTTGAAATTATCCCCCTATCGGGTGTTGCGGTCGATCTGATTTTTTATCTCAAAAAACGCTAAACTGAACATTTTTTAACAAAACTGTAGTTATTTTCTTTAATATTAAAGATGAAATCAACAACTTTAGATCTACGTTTATTCTCTGAGTTAGTTTATCGTGAATGGATTGATGGCAGTACTGTAGAGCCTGAACTTTTTACTGCTAATGTAGAAATCATAGCAGATGAAATTATTGAAAGTGGTGGTGAAGTCAATTACCCCATTCATGAGGCTCTGAATTGGAATCCTGCTAAGTGGCGGACTGTCTGGCAATCTGGTAAACAACAGCGTCCAGAGCTGTTTGGAGCGCTCATTCATTCTTGGAATCCCATTCTCGAAAAGCCTGAAGTGTTCCAAGTCAAGCTTAGCAACCCTCTAATCGATCACAAAAAGGGGAAACCTCGTAAGTATGAGAACCCTGTTAAACGCGGACAGGTTGGTGGTTTTGCTTTAGTTCCTCAATCAATTTGGAAAAAGGTAGCCGATCGCTATGGAGTTGAGGTTGATTTCTCAGCTTTACCTGATTCTGCTAATTTTTGGGCTTGGGTAGCTACTCATCCTCAAATTCCGATCTTCATCTGTGAGGGTATGAAAAAGGCTTGCTGCTTATTATCTCAGGGTTATGTGGCGATCGCTTTAAGTGGGATTACGATGGGACGGATACAGGGGACAGATGGCAAGTTGGCTCTGCAACCCTATCTGGCTATGTTCGCGAATCCCAAGCGTCAGGTCTTATTCTGCTTTGATGCCGAAACTAAGGAGAAAACTAAGCATGATGTTTTTCTTGCTACGGTCAAGACTGGCAAGCTATTTGCGGATGCTGATTGTCTCGTTAAGGTAATTGAGCTTCCTTTGCTGGAGGGTACTGATAAAACTGGAGTTGATGATTTCATTGTTGAGCGCGGTATTGATGCTTTTCATCAGGTTTACTTGGCGGCGATCTCCCTAAATACCTATGCTTGGGAACATCAACAAGATTGCCAACTTACGTTTAAACCTTCTAGAAATCTATCCATGAACCTTTTATTTCAATTAGATCAATATCAAATCCCCGATTACATCCCCAAAACTGGAATTGTGGCGCTGCAATCGGCTAAGGGGACTGGCAAGACGAAAGCAATTGCGGCGATAGTCGCGGGTACGGATAAGTTGGCTTTGCTCGGTCATCGGGTCAGTTTGGTTCGCAATCTCTGTAAGGTGATGAATGCGGATTTCAAAGGCGATCTCGATATGGCTGATGGACAGTTTATTACTGATTCCGCTTATTCTGCTCGTGTTGGCGCTTGTGTCGATAGCTTACTTGCTTTCGATCCCCGTCAATTTGTGGATTGCGATCTCGTCATTGATGAGGTGGAACAGGTGCTTAGACATTTGATTTCAGGTTCAACCTGTAATAAGGATGGCAAACGTTCTGCGCTGCTTGCCCGTTTGCATATTTTGGTGAAAGTCGCGAGACGGGTAATTGTTGCTGATGCCGATCTCTCAGATATTAGCTTGAACTATCTCCAAGCTTTGCGTGGTGATGGTGCTGATGTCTTTTTGATTAAGAACGAATTTCAACCTGAAGGTTATCCCGCTCGCTTCATTGTGGCAAATAACGATGTGCCGATTATTCAGGAGTTGTTGGCGGATGTAACTAGGGGGAATCGTGTTTTTGTGGCGACGGATAGTAAGTCTAGTAGTAAGGCGATCGCTAAGTTGGTTGAAAAAATTAGGGCGATTCGTCCCAAGATTAGGGTCTTGCTTTTTAATTCTGATACCAGTGGCGGTCGGCACGAAACAGATTTTATGAGCAATATCAATAAACGGGTATTCAATTACGATGTGATCATTGCCACGCCTTCGATGAGTACGGGTGTTTCGATTGAGGTCAAGCGCTTTCATAAGGTCTATGGTTTGTTCTATGGCACGGTCACGGATGCTGATGCAAGTCAGGCTTTGTCTCGGGTCAGGGATAATGTCCCGCGCACGGTTTGGTGTGCCGAACGTGGTATTAATTTCTGCAAAATTGATCGTTCTTCTTCTCCAATGCATCTCAAAAATACTCTTAGAAATCGCTGGGATCGCGAGGTTAGTCTTATTCGTGCGGGCTTAGGGGATTCGTTACTACCTATCGTGGATCATGCTTCTCTAGACAATCCTCACATTGACCTTTGGGCAAGTGTTGAGGCGAGAACCAATGCGGCGATGTGGTCTTTGCGAGACTATTTGCTCGAACGCCTTGTGTTTGAGGGCAATCAGGTTACGGTCGTGACGATCGGTAATGATGATTCTGGCAAGTCGATCAAGGAGGCTCTAGCTCAGACGAGGCAAGAGCGTTACCAAGCTGTCTCTAGGGCAAAAATCCTATCTCCCTCCGAACAAAAAAAATTAATCTCAAATGAGTCTCAGTCGTATCAAGATTTACTGGATCTAGAAAAAACTGCGATCGCCAAGTTTTATTGTCTCAATCAAGTTTCTCCTGAATTGGTGGAATACGATCGCGATGGGCAACGCCGATCGGAGATTCTCAAATTGGAAGCTTTGTTTCAATCGGATCTTGCCATTGAATCCGATGTTCGTGCGTTTACTCGTCAAGCGAAGTTTGGCATGGGTATTTTCCTGCCAGATCAGCCTTGTAATGAATTGGGACGCTATATCAGATCGGGCTTGGGTTTGAAGGAGTTACTCAATCCTGAGGTTCAATACACTGATGCAGATCTGGAGGATTTAGGTAGTCTTTGTCGGCAGTTTGCTACGGATATCAAAAGGTACTTGGGCTTCAATGTTCCTCAAGATGCTACCAATATTTGGATTTTTCGGATTCTCTGTAATCAGCTTGGTATCAAAATCTGCTCTAAGCGCATTCATGGCGATGAGGGCATGATTAATGTTTGTTGGCTTGATGCTGAGGCTTGGCAAGAGTTGCTGGCAATTCTCGAAAGACGCTCGGTATCTCGGCAACAGGTGACGGCTGCTCAACCCGTTTCTTGCGATCGCCCCCCCCTTATAACAAATGATAGTGAGGGGGCGATCGCAAGAAACGGCAAGTTTGCGATTTGGACTAGGCTGATTGCCACAGTCACTTATCTACGCCATTTACTCACATCGGATATTTCCCCTTATCACCCTCTGTACAAGCTCAAAAAACAGCTATCAGTCTTGTTTTTCAACTTCCAAGTCATGTTCAATTCAAAATTATTCTTGACTTGCTCTCAGGTCATCCCGTAATTTCAGAGTTATCGAGTAACCCAGATGTTTTCACGGCAAGCTATCATATAAAAATCAGTCATTTTAGGGAGATATATCATCTCTAAGGTTTGAGGTGGGGCAATCCTTGTTTAGAAATTTTATGACGGAGTCCTATATGGGTACATTGACCGATATTTTCGTTGCTCAAAAAGAGCAACGATTTGATTTTCTGCGTGAACATTTTCCGCGAATTTTTTATAAGTATCATCAAGATCGGTTGGCAATTAAGCAGATGCAACTCAAACCTTTTACTACCTTTCTTGACTCTCAGCTTTCTAAGCCTATCGATATCAATGTCACGGCTCAGTTTATCAAGAAACATCGCGCTGATGCTCAAGCTTTCGTCGCTACTGCTATTAGCGAAGTCGGTAAGTTTAACAATATTCAACTTCTGGGTGGGGTTGCTCCTCGTTCAGCTAATCTTGTACGGGATTTATTCGCTGATGAAGATTCTTTAATCGTTAGTATCAGTCAGGATATTGTGATCGAAATTATTGATTTTCTCTGTTTAGATCCTCACTATCCCATCCTTTGTGATATTTGCTTCCCCTGCACTAGTCAAGTGATTGTGGCGGCTCGTAAAAAACGAATTCCTGTATCAGTAAGAGTTATCAGACCTCCTCTAAGTTTCAAATCCAACCGCCATCGCATCATTGCTTGCGAGAACTGGGATGTAATCGTGCAATATGCTAGTGCTGATGTTGTTCTGAAGCTATGCAGTATTCCTTGGTTAGATGAAATTCCTTGTTTCGACTAGATTAGCTCGATCAGGAAAGAGATAAGCAGTCCGCGCTGCTCTTTTTTATCGGATTAGCTCGGACTGCTTGTTTTATTGTTGAGGCTTAGCTTTCATGTATTGTTTTGGCTTGCCAATCAATGCTGCTACTTCTTCAGGGGTGTTGAATCTAGACCATGCATTGCCATGTTTGCAATTTACATAGGTAGCAAAACGGGTCAGGGTTCCGCTTAGTAAGCGTAGTAGCATATCTAATGCTTCATCGGCTATGCGGTGATTGATCGACATCGACTGAGCATTGGCGATCGCTGATTCTTCACAGGATAGTACTTGCTGCATTGACTCTTGCTTCACCAGTAAATCTGGATGTTGTAGGACTGGTGATGGCAGAGCCGTACAAAATGTGGGGACATGAAAGGCTCCTTTCATACTTTCCACTGTATCTCTAGAGCCGAGGAGTACTTGCCCAGATTCGTAGTGATTGCCACAGTCTAACCAGAATGTTGTTTTTCCATTTTCTAAAACTTTGGCTATTTCTGCTCTAGCTTCGGGATTGTCCACGGCTCCAATACAAATTGTCAGGTGTTTCCATCGGGATATTGCCATTTCTGCTCTAAAGGATGAGGTAATGGCGCTGATTTCAATGCCCCATTGAAGTCCGTATCTTGCCGCGAGAACGGATGCTTTGGGTAATCCAAGGTCGCTGGGAATAAAGTTTTGGCGCGGAATATTGGTTGCTTCTACCCGATCTGGATCGATAAATGTAACTGATACCTTTTTCCCGACCTGTTTTTGTAAATAGGCGATGCGTGGCAAGTTCACGGCTAACCATCCGCCTGTGCCACCGCAGCCGATGAGAATTAGGTCTAGTTTTTCATAGGCTGGGAGCAGGATGGGGACGGCTTCGACAAAGGGTATTGATAGATGTGACATTACCAATCCTCCACTAAGCAATCAGTTAATTGCGCTGGTAACTCCAAGATCCCTGTGGTTGCGGTTTCGTAGAAATGTCCGTAAATTCCTACTCGCATTCTAATCTGTGGGTTGGAGAAGATTTCACCAATTACTCCATAGATCCGAAAGCCTGTCTCATCACGGTTGTCTGTTTCTGAGAAGTAGGCTCTCATGCCATGGTGGGAATGGATTTCGATGATCGCTTTGCTGTAGGTGCTGTTCGCACTATTGTCCAATGGCTTACAGGATGTAGCTGTTTGCTCTTGATCTGGAATCGCGAGCTGCCAATTTCCATTGTCAAAATATAGATGGAATACAATCTCTACTGGTTGATTGTTGGCATCACAGGCAATGCGTGAGGCTTCGAGCATTTGCTCCACCAGAAATAGGGGGACTGCGGGGTAGGTCATTTGCACGAATGCGGATATTGCTCTTAGTCCTTTGGTTTTGTAATAGGACACGGGAGCGATCGCTTCTAATCCTTGTCTCTTGGCTCTCACAAATGTGCCATTACTGCCATAGACATACTCATACATTGAGGTTGGGGCAATTTCAGGTAGGCTTGGATTTGTGGCGATGATGTGTTGAATTAGGGGGGGATTGTGCGCGGCTGGCAATACAAAATTCGAGGTTGCTACGTGTTTTTGCACAGCGGGATTTGTTGTAGCTACGTGCTTCTGAACATGTTCTAGTAATTTCATCGGTTGATTACCATGTTGATCGCTACCTGCACGGAACTGCCACATTGGACGAGATCGTTGATGGGGTAGCGGTTGGATTTCTGCAATTGGATCAGTTTTTCGCGGATGTCTTCTGGATGGGTATTGGATTTGCCGTTCACGAGATGATTGTTGAATGGTGCTGTCACGAACATCTCCCATGCTTTGGATAGTCGCTCGATCCCTTCTGCATAGTTGCTGAGGTTATTCTCAACTCCCATACAGATCCTGCCATCTCCATAGATATTTGGTAATGGAACATGGTAAATGGGCGCTTCGGCGGCAAAGGTTTTTCGCTTGGTTGCCCAGATATAGCAAGTGTCACCGCACAGCATAAATACTATTCCCATCATGGGAATGGTTAGGGAGATTGGCTCTCCACTGCTATCTATGTTGGTGAAAGTGAATGTCGATTTTGCGGGTGGTATAAACTTTACATACCATTGTCCTTGACGGCAGATCCCCATGCGTTTTACGCCGTCAGGTATCCAGCCTGTGTCGATGCGTTCGTGTTGAAAGGCGGCTCTTACTGTGTCAGGGGATAGAAATTTATAGGTTTCTTTTTCTCCCTGTCGATATTGAAAGCAGTAATGTCCTCCTTTCAGAAATAGAAGTTTTGCCTCTGCTTCGATTAATGGATAGCCATCGGGCTTCAGGGCATCTTGCAGTGGGTCTAGGGTTAGCATTTCTTTTTCCTCATGCTGCTAGATAGTGGTGGGTTTCGGGATTTGGTTCTTTACATCGGTTCCAGAGCTTGACCACTTTGATACAGTTAGCGGTATCTTGATCTAGCCATTCGATAAATTCTCGATACTTTTGCATGATTGTTTGGGCTTCTGCATAGTATTCTCTCAAGGTGTCTATGACCTCTACTGTCCAATGAGCGTCTATGATGTCATTTTCATAGGAGATGTCCAGCCATAGATTGCCTGTGGATTGGGTGAGCATATCTATAGCTGTGGGTAACAGAGTAATTTTTCCTCTTACCTTTTTAACGGCTTGGCTTAGTTTTTGGTAATTGATGTAACTCACCGCAGGGGGTAAGTCTTGTCCTAGTTCTTCCTCTAGGTCATTCCATGGGTCGTTATCCAATCCATGAATTAGGCTCATCAAGAATTTCTCGGTTGCGCCTAATTCTTCAAAGTTATCGTAATACCATGAAGTGCCAAGTGGCTCTACGGGGATGTAGGAGATCCGTTCTGATTCTGCTAGCAACAGGGGTAATGGGAAGAATTGCTCATCTAATAAGGTCAGAAATTCTATCTCTTTCTCACTATAGGTTTCAAGGCTAGCAACTTGAATACTCGCCTTGGATTGTTGATATTCGTCTGGATAGTAATGTTGATACAGTTGTAGCATCGTCTCTCGTTGCTGGATTGCTTCGATGTACTCCACGGCTTTGTCGGCGGTGCGTGCTGCTAACCACTCGAATTTGGTTTTGTCCATCTCAGAATCCTCGGATTGTCATCGGTGCGGCGATCGGGTTGGCTTTTTTCAGGTTGTCTAATGTCCTTTGGATGGAAAGGCTATGTTCTTGCGATTTTGCTGTTGCTTCTGTAAGGTCTTCTAGTCCGATTTCATTTAGCTCGATTAACTGCTGTCCTTGCTTTTGGTACTGCTCGATCTCCCAGAGTATTTCTAGCAAGGGGTTGATTTCTTCAGGTGCGTTCATCAAACTGGAGATCGCTGTCTCGCTCATACTGCACCTTTTGTGCCTGCGAGTTTGCAGACATCAACGAGAATATCGCCGTTGGCTTGCACGGTTCTTTCGATTTTCGAGTTCTTGATGCCTTCAAAATACAGGCTGAGAGTTGCCCTAATTTGTTCATCACTACTACCGATTTCAGGTGGTACGGGAATCGTCTGTCCTTCAATCTTGATGCTATAGTTCATTGCTGTTTCGCTCATAGTAAGGTCATCTGTTCTGGTTTTGAGGATACTAAATATCTCTTGGTAATGGCGATTGGTTCTAGGTTTTCTTCTTCAATGGTCGGGATTTGATTTGCTAACTCACTGGCGGCATAGGCTTGGATTACCTCGGCTAAAGGTAATGGGATTGGTGCTAGTTCATTCAAACTTATCGTCCGAATTAGAGGCATCCCCTGCTCTCGGCAAATGGATATTATGACCATTCTCTCGGTTGAGTCGGCTTCTGGCAATATTTCAATGCACAGCTTTAGTCGGTCTTTGTCTAGATCAATCGCTGGGTTGGTCATGGCTTTTTTACTAATGAAATTATGGCTATCTTCGTTAGCACTGGCGCTAGCCGCTTTTAATAAGCATTAATTGAATTAAAAAACAGCAAAATCCTCATAGTTGAGGATTTTGCTGTTAGTTTGCTCGATCAGGCGGCAAGTTGTCTGTACCTTGGCTTCGCGTTAGACTTGATGCCAACTGGAATCGGGATACGTGCTGGGAATACTCGCAGACGTTCTTCTGTAAACACTCGAAACTTGGCGGTGTGATATCTACCGCTATTGCTTACAGTCAGGTACACTCGCTCATCCAGAATTGCTTCGATGGTCGCGTCGGGTAGTTCTGGTCGTGGATACAGTGGAAATATATCCACATGTTCTTGCAAGAATAATTCTACTATCTCAACAAAGTGTTGTTTAGTCTGTTCCTTGTCAAAACTAGTAATCAATTTTGTCCCAAGCCATTGGGCAAATACTTTCTGCTCAATGCTGATCGAATATTTCTTGGCTTGAGCTACCCATTCAGTTCCTTGATTGGTGTTTCGAGTCGATAGCAAGCATTGATAGCCTTTGTGAGTGTAAATCATAGTTACTTTCTCTTTTTCTTAGCTGGGCAAGAGCCTTGAGCGATAGCGACTAAAAAAAGCAGAGAGCAATATTGATAGATATCTATCAATATTGCTCTCTGCTTTTTCAACGGTTGAGTCGAGGGGGGCTATTATGCCCCGCCCCTCTCAGTTAGATCTGGACGTACCCGTTTCCGTGTATCCAGCTCCCGATATTCTTAGCTTGCGCTTTGGCTCATGTGATGATAATCGTGGCAACTCTCATGTATTGCTACGAGGTTATTTTGCTTCCAATTATTATGATTTCCATCTACGTGGTGCAGATGGATTTTTTCATCGCCTACAAATTTTAATCCGCAGGATTGACATGAATGGTTTTGCTTTTTAAGAGCTTTAGAAGTTGTATTGTCGTAGAGATTGCTATTACGTGCGCTCCAGTAGACCATATCGCCGTCGTATGGTGATTTATTACCTTTAACATTGATATGTTTGTTTTCGGAGTAGGGAACAGAAGGGAATGCCTTATTCAGTAAAAATTTACTGCTATGGCGATTTTGTCTAGTTTCCTTGTTAAAAACCATGAAAGCTCGTTTTCGGATGAAGTAGAGCGAATGCCTAGCCCCATCCATCTTGCAGTTCTTATGGTAATTTCTCCAACCTCTAACAACAGGGGCTAGTTTCATCGCTTTTACTGTTGCGCCATAGTTCGAGTTGTTGACAATGGTTTTTACTTTCTTACGGAAACCTTTGAAGTTGTCCACTGAGGGTGTGCATCTAAATTTTCCGTTTTTCTGGACTTTGAAGTGCCAGCCGAGGAAATCAAAACCATCTTTCGTTGCGGTAATCTTCGTCTTCTTTTCACTAACCTTCATGCCTCTTTCGGCTAAAAATTCGTTGATTCTCGCAAGTATTTTTACATCATCGTCTTTTGGGCGTAGGATTATGACCATGTCATCTGCGTATCTTACAGATGGGGTAGCTATTCCGTTTGTATCTTTATAGCTATGGATATCCTCTATCCCATTGAGTGCTATGTTGGCTAGCAGTGGGCTAACTACTCCGCCTTGTGGCGTTCCTTGGTCTGGAAAACCTACATTTACACCCGCTTTAAGGCATCGGAAGATTCCAAGCTTAAGCCCTGTGGGTGCTATTAAGTTTTCCATGATTGAGGAGTGGTTAATCCTGTCGAAGCATTTTTCAATATCGAGTTCGATTACCCTTTTATTTATTCCATTGCAACGACTGTTTAGACTATTAAATAGGATTTTCTGGGCATCTTGTGCCGAACGTCCTGTTCTAAATCCGTAACTTCTTGCATGGAAAGTCGCTTCGTGTGCTGGTTCGAGTGCATATTTTGCTAGGCATTGCCATGCTCTATCCGCGATTGTAGGCACTTTTAGCATCCGAGTTGTCCCGTCTTTTTTTGGGATGGGAATTTCTCGCAAGCCTTGATGCTTCCAGTTGGCATATTCTTTGGCTAATTTCTCAGCTAAGGTAAATCTCTCTTTAAAGTTAAGCGATGCTTTACCGTCTATACCTGCCGTCTTCTTGCCAGTGTTTAACTGCGTAACTTGTCGAATCGCTAGTAATCTAGCCGATTGAGATTTTAAAATAAGTTTCTGGATTGACCGACTTTTCCTCATGTCTCCAACTTGTACCGCTTTATACACGCGCTTTTGTAGCCTGAAAAGGTTAACCCGAAATTTCTTCCAAGGTATGTCTTTCCATAGTTCACTGATATTAATATCGTGTCTAACCATGATCTTCTCTAGTTTGTGTATTCTGAATACCTTGCAGCAATTACGCCGCATCCTACCCAAATCTAAGGGATTAATCCTCTCGTCTGGTCTACCATAAGTTCGACAACTTACAGACCTTAGATTCGTTTTTATTCGTTCCATCCATGTGATTGTTTGTTCCCTTAGATGTAGCCAATTCAACCGCCAGAACCCCTTACTCATGCCGTTTAACTTCTAATTTAGCGGCGGGATACTATATCTCTGGCGTGGTCAGACATTATGTTGCGTCTGCCTCGACGTAGGTTGCTTTTCTAGGCTCTGTTTCATCTTAGAAACTCCCTATTAGCGCCAGTGTCATCTGCAACGGATGTCTGATTGCGCCCTGTTCCCAGCTTCACCCTGTAAAAATCGAGTTTACTCAGTGTGGGCAGATAAGGATTCAGTCTTGAGTTTAGACGGAGGGACTTGCACCTTCATCACTTGAATAGTTAAGCTAGGTCTCCTTATAGACCTAGCTTTCATGTTTATTTTCAGCTTTTATACTGATATTTGTATGAAACGAATCGCACTAGAAGTCATCATCGTAAATGGGTGATTCTTCATACTCTTCGTCTTCGGCAGACTTTCTCACAACATCAATGAAGTTCAGAGATTGGGCATGAATCACTGTCCGCGCATGATGCTTCTTGTCTTTCTTGGACTTGTATTCTTCAGGCTGAGTCAGAACTCCTGTAACTTCGACAAAGCGTCCAGATTCTGCTCGCTCTTCGGCATATTCCGCAGTTCCATTCCAGCAGACTACTTTTACCCAAAGCGGTTCTTGGTCGAGCCAATTACCCTCTTTGTCGCGGCGAGGTTTGGGCTGTACGGCGAGGCTGAAGTCTAGTACGTCTTTGCCACTGGTTTTGGTTTGACGCAATTCGGATACGTTACCGACATAACCAGAGAGGACTACGAGATTAGTAGAATTACACATGAGTTTTTTCCTTCTATTTAGGAATCAGGTCATGGACTTCTACGCGATAGCGTATCTTCAAAAAATCTTGAGACTGAACAGGTAAGGATAGGCTGCACTAGCCATTTTTTTGATTAGCATATCTTCAATTCTAATGCTTTGGCGATCGCTTCAAGTTGGCGAGTGCTATAGGGCAATGTGGGCAAGCCATAGAGCTTCTTAGCGACTTGCCTAATGTGGTACGCCAATTTGCGGCGGCGTTGTTCTAGCCTAAGTTGTTCCATTGAATCGAATAAAACATAAATTTCGATCTGGAGTTCAAGGTCATGTCTGATTCTGCCCAGTGAGTAGTCGAAGTGGAAACGACCTGATATCCCTTCTAGTGAAAAGGCGGAATCGGTTGAGCCAAAGCCAACTTTGGTGACTTCGCGTATACTGGTTTCGGGTTCGCCGCCGATGTGCCATACCACAAAGTGCTCTCCCACCTTGACATCGGCTCTGGTTGAGATGTGGTTGTACATATTCTTCTTGGGTTGTTTTTAGCAATACCTACAACAAAACCAATGATTGTGAGGTAATCATCGATTTTGTTGCTTATTGTTAATTAAACTGGCTCTTGCTAGAATTCCAGTTGACTGGCGATGTCTTTGGCAATTTCTGCATATTGACTTGGATAGCGCGAAGTCGATATCTCAATCAGATTTTGGGCTAGTTCGGATGTATATCCTTTTAGTCCTAACCATTCCTTCATCAGTGCTTCACAGACATCTTTGATTTGATCGGCGGTCATGTTTTCACTGTTGAATTTGGGCTTTGTGCCACTTGGATCAGCTCCATAGAGATCAATGCTAGTCTCAATCACTTTGCTGATTGGTTGCTGGGTGATGGCTAATAATGCTTTGAAGGCGGCTTTGGCTGGATTATCGGTTTTACTGGAGTTGGGCTGTGTATTAATGGTTGGTTTTGTCTCTACGGCTGTGGCTAGATGCCCATTAGTGCTGGCAAGTTCGGCTGTATGACCATTACGACTGGCGATTGCTGCTAGTTCTGGTTGTACCTGTGGTTGCTGGACAACGGGATTAACAGGGACATTGATCACTGGGACAAAAGTATGGCTGGGCGCTGGGGTGTCATCACTGAGCCATGTTTGAATCATTTCTGCAAACTTCTTTCCTGGTTTTGGAAAAATACCGTTGCTGATTTCAGGACATCTGCTTTTGGAGATCGTCAGTGTATTTTGGTCATCTAGTAAGCCACAGATGTCTAGTTCAAATTCGCTGCCTTCTTTTTGGATTGGGGCTGTGCCAATCTTGCGGACACTGGTGATTTTCTGCTTGCCGCCAACTTCGACTGTGTTGTAGTCGTACTCGATTTTGGATCTCATTGTGGCAATGATGTGGCAACTGGAACTGATGATTTTATCCCATAGTTGCCGTTCGATTGGACGTACTCTTGCCCAGTTCCTCACGTCACTACCTACTGCATCTAGTTCGGCATACCAAGCATGGGATAACGAGTCGATGATTAGGTAATCAAATCCTGATTCTTCGGCACTTTCAATAGCGTTGTAATATTGGCTTGGCCCAAATTTGGTTAGTTCTAGCACTTTAAAGTTAAACAGGTTGGCATATTTACGGCTAGAGCCATATTCAGTGTCAATCAGTCCAATCTTTTTGCCCAGTATTGTTGCTAGTTGCAGAGCGGTGTAGGTTTTGCCACAGCCTGGGGGGCCATACAGTGCCATGCGGAGTTTGATGTTTTCTTTCGTTGCTTGCTGAAATGAGTAGGTCATAGATATTGCTCCTTGTTGAGTAAGTGGGTTTGATAAATACTTGGAATTTTTCCTTGCGAACCTCGCTAGAGGAAAAGCCAGAGATAGGTGGCGCATCGCGCCGCCTATCTCTGGCTGCAAATGTTTTTTAGATGCTGTATAAACAGTCGGATACTTCACTGTCATCTGTGAGGTCGTCTATTTCCACATAGCGATCGCACAGCTTGTTGATCGTGCTTTCGTAGTTGCCAAGGTTGCCACTGGTAATCAGGATGCCATAGCAGCTAAATTCATACTTTTTTCTGTCTATTTGCCATTGCTCCATGAATCTAGATGATGGGTTGTCTAGTCCGTCGGTGATTAATACCACATCGGCTTTCTTGGTTTGTTCGTGCTGTTGGATCGATACTAATGCTCCCGTTAGGGCGGCTGTAAAACTAGTGCTGCCTCCGTTGTAGAACTTTTCGATGCAGTCAATCACACGATTGGTATCGGGGATTTCGCCTGCAAAGTCATCGATCCGCTCCACGATGTCTGTGAAGTGTAGGATGCGGCAATGGCGCTTTTGACTCACAGCGATACTTAATAGGGCTAGGGCGATCGCTTTGCTCCAGATTTCTGCTTGACCTTGCATTGATCCACTGGAATCTAGACAAATGATGATTGGACCTCTGGCTAAAGGTTCGCGGCTGATTAGCTCTCGTTGCAGGAGCGATCGCTCAATATAGCCTTTGGCGAATATGGGGAATAGTGCGGGTTCGGTAAGCTTGACTAGCTCGCAAGGCAGTAGTCGGGTTAGGTCGTTGCCTGTGGTTACGCCGATGATTTCGGTTCGTCCTTCTTTGACTTTGCTGCGTTGCATCTTGGCAGCGATCGCGATTTTCTTGCCTGCGAGTTCAGCGATCGCTTGCAGTTTTGGCGATGCTTGAAGGCGCTGGGCGAGATGGATTTTATCGGCGATTTTGAGTTGGGTTTCGTTGCTGTAATTGCTGCTGCCGCTATAGGCTGATAGACTTTCGGCGATCGCTTGCATTTCTGCTTCGGCTTTGGCTATGCCAATTAGCAGTGCGGTTTCGATTGCGGCATTGCTAATGGAATCAGCATAAGCTTCACTTGCTAGTCGCGCTTCTAGTCCTTTTTGTTTTAACTGTTGAATCTTTTGCATTAGCCCAGCATTGGGTGTTTGTCCTTGCAATGCTTCAAAAATACCCCGAAGCTGATTTCTGATTACTTCTGGGTCTTCTAGTGGTTCGGTTGGTTCGGGCAGCATTTCGACAATCGCGATACATAGGGCGGTTGCGCCAATACCTGAGAGAAATTCATCGCCATTCAGTCGGTTGCTAAATTGCTGAAATACTTCTAGTTCGCTCATCTGTTGATGTATGGCGATCCAGATTTTGTTCTCTGGTTTGATGGCGCTGTCTTCAAGTCGGTTGGGTTGGCGATCGTACAGGCGATGATAGGTTTCGCTGACAAAGGTTTCAAAGTTGTAGACTTTGCTTTCGCCTTCTTCAATCACTTCGCTCAGTCTGGATGATTTTTCTTTGAAGTCATCTACACATAACTCTGTCCATTTCGGGATCACATACACTAAGGGTTCTTGCATTTTGATTCTCTATTAAGTTGAAAAAGATGAGAGAGCAGGTAATCTGCTCTCTGTTGATTGTTTCTATGCGCCGTACATGATTTCACTGACTTTCGCTAGTAATGGTTTCTTCTTGGCTTCGATTTCGGCGATCGCTTGTTGGGCTTTCTTTGCCCTGTTCGGGTGCTGAGCAATCAAGTTTTGCAGTCTGTCGATCATGTTTCGCATATCGGACAATACTCCAGAGCCTTCAGTTGCCCAATCGTCTTGCTGTTTCTTGGTGCCATAAACTGGACAGTTGCCCAAGTCTGATAGCTTTTCGGTGATGGCGGCGAGGATTTCTTGGGCTTGGATATTCACGGGGTTGCCAACTTTGGCGACGATTTTTCTGATCAGCGCTTGTTCTCTAGGATGATTCCAGATCACATGGTTGAGAATTTCAAAGCTGTCTTCGCTGACTTCGGGTTCTTCTTGCAAATAGGCATAGGCTTTAAGAATGGTGACAATCTGCACGTATTTTCTGGTACTGACGATGAAGTTTTCTTTCTTCAGTTCCCGTTGTAGGTCGATCAGGGAGTCGATGACTGGGGCGGGGAATGTCACGTTTTTCACAGCGGTTTGCATTTGCTCTAGTTCTGCTAGGCTCAGCATGGTGGTGATTTGAGGAGTTGTAATGTTGCTAGTCTTTCGGAGCAGTAAGGTTCTCAGGTCTTCATCGCCTAGATGATCGACCATATATCTCAGGCTCAGCCGATCCCAGAATGCTCCGTCTTCTTCTCCATTTAGGAGTTCGTTGGAACAGCCAATCATGGTGATTAATGGTGATTGCAGTTTGGTTTTACCGTTGAGGAATTCTCGCTCGTTCATCAGTCCTAATGCGGAGTTGCGGACAATGCTATTTGCTTTGCCGATTTCGTCCATGAGCGCTAGGTGCGCTTCGGGTAACATGGCTTCGGTGTCGCGCACGAATTTGCCTTTTTGCAGTTCGGCGAGGTCGGGCGCTCCTAAGACTTCTTCGGCGACGGTGGTTTTGGTCATCAGGTAATGAAAGAAGGTGGTTCCTGTGATTGCATCAGAAACGGCTTTCGCGAGTTCGGTTTTGCCTGTGCCTGGTTTGCCTCCTAGGAAAACGTGCATTTTCGATAGCAGTCCTACCAAGATTAGGTCGATCGCTTCGCTGCGGTCTAGGTACACGCTTTTCAATTCTTCTCGCAGTTGTTGCAATTTTGCTAATGATGATTTTTGGGTTACGGTCAATGCTGTGATATGTCCATTTGTCTGGGCGATTTCGGTTGCGATCATTGTTGAGTTCCTCTTATCTTTTGTGATGGGGAGTAGCGCGTTGGCTACTCCCGCGATCCTTCGCTAGAAGCCGAGATCGAATAGGTTGTCTTCGGTAACTTCTTCTATTTCTGCTAGGTTGGTTTCTACTAGTTCAGAAATGATTTCTTCTACTTGTTTGGGCTGCTCTTCTGAAATTTCAACTGCTGTAGTGGTCGCGATTTCGTCCAGTACATTCAGACAACGTTGGCGCAGTTTGGCAAGTTTGTCGGTCAGTGCATCGGAGCGAAATTGCAATAGCTCGGATAGCATTTTGGTTTTGTCTTCTACTTCCCGATATACTTTGAGTTGGTTTTTCAGGGTGCTGCCTTTTGTCTCTGATACTTTCTGTGGGTCTAGCAGTTCGTCTAGGTAACTGGACATCGATTGCACTTCTTTTTCCAGAGATTGCCTTGCAATGATGTCCATATCGCCGATGCCTGCGATCGGCATCCATCGGATGTTGTTTTCTCTGTGAATCAGGGGTAGCAGTTCACGGAAGGCGGTTAGTTCTAACCGATAGCTTCTTGCCACAAAGTATGTGCCACCTCGTTCTCGAAATGGCACTCCTGCTTTTTTGACGAACTCCGTCAGCATGGCACGGATTTCTTTGCTGGTGATTTCTTGGCTCCATGCATACCATTTGTCGAAGGTGGTTCTTGCCATATCAATCAGGGATTCATTTTCATGGCTCCAGTCTTCTCGGTTCCAATTGCTCGTCTCGTTGCTTTTATCAAAGCTATAGGAGGCGAGTTGGCTGTACCGCAGCTTTTTGTCTTTCTCGTTCTTGTTTTCTAGTACGAATCCATAGACTAATACGCCGTTATTGGAGATTTGACGGATTAAGAGATTGTGGTTGCTCAGTTGGGTCTGAGTTTTGGTGCGGGCATTTTTGAAGGCGCTTAGTTTGTTGGGGCTTTCGGGAAGGTAGCTGAAGTCAAGGTTGACTTGCTCGGCGGCTCGTTTCAAGGTGGCTTCACTTAGTCTGGTCTCGGCACTGATTGACCATGCGATTAGGTCGCCTAAGTATTCGGCTCCTTTGTCGATCAATGCTTGCTGGGTCGCGATCATCGCTGCTGTGTTCATGGCTTTTATCCTCTAATTTAGATATAGATGAGCGATCGCCTTTTGCAGTCCGCTAGGCGATTGTTTGGTAGTAGTGAATTCGGTAGCGATTGCTTTGGGGCTTGGGATGGCTCTGATTGACTTCTGTTTACTTGATTCCCGACCCTAGTTTTCTGGTTGGTTCGGTACTCACATGGGCTGCTTCTAGCAGTTTCTTGATCTCTTGTGTATAGGGAGAATCTTTAAACAGGTTTTCGTTGAGATCTACCGTACCGTCACTGCGAATTGTCAATGATGGGTCAAATTTGGCGTGAGTTGGTCGATCGTGATGGCATTTGAATTCTGCTCGAATATCTCCTACAAATAGGTAAGAGCCTTCTTTGCTCCGAGAGCTAATAATCTTTTTCAATTCCCAATGATATTTGCTGCAAATCTTCAGCATGGTTTTGATTTGATGGATGTTGCCTTTGATATTTTTCATTCAAGCTTTGCTCCTTGATAATTGGCTTTACGTTTGTTGCTATTTCACAATCGCGTAATAGTATCTGCAAATGGTTTTTAGCTATTTGTAGATCGATAGAGGTCTTCTTTTTTCTGATACTCTTGCCGAGTTTGGATTGTAGAAAAGCGATTAGCTTTTTTGCTTTTTGGATTTCTGGTTCAATCTTTGCGAGATTAAAAGATTCACCGAATTGGTAACTATTTGTCATATTTTTGGATCTCGAAAATAGCTGTTAGCTTTTGGCTAATCGCTAACAGCCAATCGCTTCTACGCACTGATACTCTTCTGCTTCTTTCGCCAATATTTGCGCTGGCGACGAGTTTGGATATGGACGATTTTGGGATGCTTTTCTTCTACGTGATGCTGCTCTGGATGGATGGCGATCGCTAATAGCAATAGTCCACACAATACGCTTTTGTATCTTTGGATAGTCATATTTGACTCCATAACAAATTAGCCTCTCGATCTAAATCGAGAGGCTTGTTGGGTTTTGAATATTGGGGTTGGGGTTATTCGGGTTTATTTATGGCGAATTCGGCTTGAAGCCTAGTTTTATTAGCTTCGTAGGCTTGTTTGGCGGTCAGGAATGGATGGGCGATGACATAGGAGCTAAAGCCGCCATCGGTGCGGATAAAGCAGACTACGACTTGATTTTCTGGCTTGTACTCTTTGATTTGCCTCTTCTCTTCCTTTTGAAATGGATTTGGGTATCCTGATTCGGTGGCGATGCGCTCTGCTGTGGATTGGCTTAGGTAGCAGCCATAGCTTTCGGAGTTCAGCCATTTTTGATAGGGGCTGATGCCGATTTGCGATTCTTTGGATTTGCTGACATCGATGACGATCGCTCCTCTTCCCTCGCTTTCGTAGCCATGCCATGCTACTGCTAGCAGTAGCTCTAGGTTCACGCGAATGAATTCTACATGGCTCTGCCTTGATTCACTTCCAGTTGGTAAATCTGACAGATTGTATTTCAAGCTCATTGTTTCAATCCTTTTCCTCAAATTAATGTTCAATAAAACTCCTGCTAAGGAATTTTGACACATCTACTCATTGCCCCATCAGTTTCCCCGTCTATCGTAAAACCTTAAGACTAGTTTTCAAATATTAACGCTTAGCAAATTTACTTCCTGAAATTAAATAACTACGAAAGAGCTTGAGTGAAAAGCTTTCATAGCAAGAAAAAATTATAAAATGAAAAATGTTACTGTTGTAATAGCATTGCTCTCTAGATATATTAAAGCAATGTATGAGAATTTTCTTATATGTCTGATGCAACACCTGCCTATCGTGGTTATCGACTCCAAACTCTCTACACTCTTGCTCGTGTCCTTGAACCTAACGAGAGAGGGGATCTAATATTCCAACCTGAAGGTGCAGAAGATCTTGCTATTTGGGATATGAGCGATCATCTACTGGAGACTATTCAGGTTAAAGCTTATGGTACTGATCTGACTCTCTCAATGCTTTCTCCAGAGAAGGCTGATTCTTTTGTCTACAGAGCCGACAAATTACTCTGTGACTATCCTGAAATGAGCATTAGAATTGCTAGTTTTGGAAAAATTGGGGTTGAATTGTTTCAAGCTACGCGAGAAGATAGCTCCCACAGAGTAGCAGTTACGCGAAAAATATCTGAGAAAGGCTTTTTATCAGAAGCAAAAGCTCGAATACTTATTGATCATTTACAGATCGTTTCGTTGGTGGAGTCAGAGCTAGAAAAAGAAATTTTTAATACTTTGGGAAATTTGTGTACTGGAATCGATCCAATTCCTGCTTTCGATATGCTCAATTTTTGGCTATATCGCTGTGCGGAAAACAAAAGCAAGATCACTCGAAAAGATGTGATTCAAAGAATCAATGATGTAGGAAGGTTTATTTCTGAGCGAAATGCCTATCATAGTGAGTGGTTTAGATCGATTATTCCAATTGAAAATAAAGATGTAGATACTCAAACAAGAGAAAAACTATCGAATGATTTCTATCGTGGAATTTCAGCACGGTACGATCATATTCTTGCGGCTGTTGATAAACCTCGCATTAGCAAACTCAATGAGATTGCTCAAAAGTTTAAGGAAAAGCAAGTTGTTATTGTTCATGGGGCTTCTGGTCAAGGAAAAACAACAATTGCGTATCGGTATTTGCATGATTTTTTCCCAGATCAATGGCGGTTTCAAGTTCGACTTATTGAGAACCGTCAACAGGCTGTAAACATTGCCACTGCACTTTCAGGACAAGCAAAGGCAATTGGTATACCGCTATCGGTATACCTAGATGTTTCACCGAACGATATAGGTTGGGACGAACTTGTTAAGCAGCTATCGTCTCACAAAAATATCCAAATCTTAGTTACAGTTCGAGAAGAAGACTTTCGTAGAGCTAGCATATCTGGTACAGAAATTCAGTTTGCGGAGGTTGAGCTAAAATTTGATCGAGTAGAGGCAGAAGAGATCTACAAGTTTTTAGTTGAGGTAGAGACACCAGATCGATTTCTCGATTTTGAGGATGCTTGGAATCGTTTTGGTGGCCGTGGACCACTGATGGAATTTGTTTATCTCGTAACTCAAGGTGATTCTCTACGAGAACGATTACAGCAACAAATCAGGCGAATTCAAGATGAAGTACGATCTGGTCAATGTTCTGATAAGGAACTTGAACTCCTTAGACTCGTTTCGGTAGCTTCTGCTTTTGAAGCGCGTTTAAAGCTAAGAGAACTAGTACGCTTTCTTCAGTTACCTTCACCACAACGAACACTAGAACTTCTAGAGGAAGAATACTTATTGAGAACCAGTGAAGGTGGAACAATCGTAGGAGGCTTACATCCTATTCGTTCAACAATTTTGGCTGATATTCTGACCGATCCAACATTTTATCCTTGGGCGGATAGTGCAAGCACCTGCCTTACTTTCATTTTTGAACAAGATATGGGTAGTTTTTTACTTTATGCTTTTTCACGTCATCGATTTGAATTAGAGCCTTTATTGTCCGTTCTCGATAATTATCAACCTAGACAATGGACTGCGATCGCTGGTGTTATAAATGCTTTAATCTGGCTTGGCATCAAAGAATATGTTGAAGCAAATAAGGAATTAATTTTGGAGGCTTATGAAAAAGTTCATCATGGATGGTCACTAGTACTTGACTTTGATATCGCAGATGCTAAAACAGGTATAGCTGATGAGTGGGTGTCGGACTTATCTCATTTGATGCCTGAAGATGGACTTGCTCACATAGCTTCTCTCCGAAGTCGTCAAACAAACAAAAAACAAATATTTACTCGTGTTTCTAAATGGTTATTACATCTAAATAAGCAACCCATATCGCCTCAAAGTGATCTGGATTGGACAAAAATGGCAGAAGTTCTTGTCTGGGTGGGACACTTGCAAATATCTTTGCCAATTTCTGATTGGCTGGCTCAAATGGATTTAAATTCTGTTATTGATACTTTATCTTTGGAAATTCTAGCAAATATAGCATTAGGTTTATTCTATATAAATAAAGCAGATTATCATTCATGGCTGAATACAAATTACATAAGATTAATAAAACGATTTAAAAAGGAAACCCAAACAGTCTTACTAGAAGATGATGGGCAAAAGATTCGTATACACTTTATCGTTGATTTATTTAGTTTAGATACATTTTCTGAAGTTCAAATAGATCAACAAGATATTCAAAAAAGTTTTATGAGCGCATCAATGAAGCGATTGGAACTAATCAGACGTTTTTTCCCAGATCGTGAGCGCTATAGAAGTAAAGGATATGGACATTTGATTTGGATTAATGCTGAATTGCATGATGAGACAGAAAAAGACATTCTGCATTCTGATTTCTTATTACAGGATTTAGTTTCGCTCAATTCTAATTTTATGGCTTTGGGGGACTGGGATCTTCGCACTCAGACACTAGAAGAGTATGCAAATATTGTTGTTGAGTTACGACAAGAGATAATACAGGTACTACAGAAACTTAGAAATGGCTTAGAAAATTACTTTAGGCAAAAGAAAAAGATAAGAATTCTAGGTGATGATATTAAATCAGCCTTATGGAATAGTTGCAAAAAAAGTTTACTGTGTTCTCCCTTGCTACCAAGTTGTGCTGTTGATGAGTGGGGTTTTGTCTCAGAGCGTATTGATATGAATGTTAAAGTCAAAGGAACTCAGAAAAAAGAATCTCAGAACCTAGTTCTCCAGAAATATCAGCCTTATCTCAAAGTCTTTAGTCAATATGTCAGTCATTGTTCCAATTTTTTTGAGCAGTCGGAATGGATTCTAAATTTTCATCCCCATATTAGAGATAAGAGTAATGATTATCACAGACTTGAAGAATTAGCAAAACTTGTAAATAAAAACTTACGCCAGATAGCCCATCTATCTACAGTAAATTTAGGAGATGTATTAAAGAGTTTAACTAATTTTCAAGATGAATTTGATAATCTCCTATTTCAGTTTGTAAATAAGGACAGCTTGAGACATTTGAAACTTCTAGAAGTAAAAACCTTCAAAGAGGTATGGAACATCTGGTATTTTTTTGCATTTCATCCCGATCAGAAATTTTTAAGCTCCAAAAAAGATTGTCAAAAAATTTTCTGCGAGAAAGTAAAAGAGATTAGAAAAAGTATTAACAAAGAATTAAGATCAATTTCATCGAATGATATCCAAATTAGTGTTTTTTCTGAAGATGTAAAGTGGGAAGATGAGCACACACTTTGGATAAAAATTGATAGTGAAAATGCCTTTGCAGTCTATGGTGCTATTGAAACAGTAGTAATTGCAATAAAAAAGGCAATCATCTCAGTTCCTAGTAATGAGTCACGGCGATATGCAATTGATTTTACATGGTCAAACATTGTAATTGTGCCACTAATAAAAAGTAAATCTCTGGATGGAACAGCTTGGCGATTTTCATCGCTTTTATTCTCTGTAGATCCTGATCATGATTTAAATCGGTGGAATTTTCTAACAGTCGTAATTCCATCGAATGCATTCTCTCAACTAGGACTTTCAACATGGAGCCATTCTCGGCTAAAAACTGCACAAACGCTAATGGGACTTATTTCGTCTCTATCAATCTTAGCTTCCCATATTCGAGACTTTGAGAGATTGCCAGAACTAGACGAGTTAGGACATGAGATACTTCAGCAGTATCTTCAGCAACTAGCCACGCCTCTAAGTGAAACCTTTCAGTCCATATCTAATGTAGAAACTGAGATTATAAGTTGCTTTAGCGAGCTATCCCCTATTGAACAAGAAAAACGCACCCATTTAGTTACAGCAATGAAGATATTGATAGAGATGCACAAACAAATTTTACCATCGGCTGATTGTAGTAGAGATGAGAAGCTCCAATTATCGATGAATCTTGAAGAAATATCTGATTGGGCAAATCGATTAGATAATGGACAGCAATTAGCTTTTTCCATGTATTTGTCTTGGGTATCAGATGTATTAGAGTGTGTTTAAGAAGTGCCTATACCGAAATCCTCAGTTAAACTCATTTTTTGTCCTCTACCCCAGAATTAGAGGGATAAAACAGAATCAAAACGCCTTAAACACCCTCTAAAACTTCTATTTTAGAACAATGTTAGTTGTTCTCTTTGCTCGTTTGCATTCCTTTGTGGAATCATAAGTTGTTTACCTACTACTGTAAATTCAGACAATGGCTTGAATACATTCGACTCGGCAAACTGCAAACCACTCACTGGAATATCAAGATCTCCCACAAGCTGCGCGATTTGCTCAAGCCAGTTCTCAGTTTCACCTGATACCCAATCCTCAAACTGTCTCTGCCTCAGTACTTCCACGATCGCTGTTGATGGTGGCTCTAATTGAGATGCCCTAGAGTCTCTTTCCCAGAAGATTTCTCGCGATTCTTCCAAGTCTTCTCCTTCTAAACCATAGTCAGCTACACTATCGTCTACAGGGGATTCATGGGCGATCGCATCAAACATCTCCTTCAGGAATCCTAGCCGATTTGATTTCTGCTCGTATTCCTGCGCTTGCTCAAAGGTTTGACTGACTCGATTTTGCAGTATTGGCAGTTCTTGTCGGTCGCGTTCTAGATTTTCTTGCGCTGTGGTTAGCTTAGCGGCGATCGCATTTCTCACCACATGCAACAGCGAACTATGGGGCTGTTGACACTCTGCATTAAACTCATAGCCTGAATTAATGCTGATGCCAATATACCCATTAACCTCTGAGCCAAATCTGTTCAGAAATACATTCAGTCCTGCAAATTGTCCGATTTGAACATGGGTCAATCGATAGCTTTCTTTCAACCTTTGCACTTGTTCGGTAATGTGATGGTCGATGAGCACGGCTTTATCTATCATCACTCCGCGATCGCTGATAAATTGCTTCAGATTTGCTTGGGCGACTATGGCTAGGTCGGATTGAATGCGTTGAATTTGGGCAGGATGGTTGGTATTTACCATGTCAGTGAGGTACTGAATCTTGGATTTGTCCCTAAATTGCCTGTCGTTATAGGCTTGCAATTGCATTCCTAGTCCTTGTAATTCGGCTTCGAGGGTTGCCCGTTCCATGATCAGCGGATCGCCCGATGCGATCGCTTTCATTTGGGCAGCGTTTAGAACAGTCTCATCAATATCTTCGATGGTACGGTGCGTCCGATCTCCCGACATCACCTGCGAAATCATCCTCTGCTTATTCTCAATCGCTTGCCAGAGGAACGAGTCAAATCCTGCTTGGTTGTTTCTACCTTCGGTGACATAGCGGAAGATAAACACATCGCTCCATTCGTTACCCTGTCTGACTCCTCTGCCTTCTCGTTGTTCGAGATCCGATGGTCGCCACGGACAATCGATATGGTGCAAGGCGATGAGTTTGCTTTGCATGTTGACACCTGTTCCCAGTTTTGATGTGGAACCAAAGACAATCCTGATGCTACCTTCGTTGATGGCTTCAAACAGTCTTGCCTTCTTGGTATCCGTGTCGTAATCATGGATAAAGGCAATCTGGTCGGCAGGTATACCCAGCATCACGAGGGTATCGCGGATATAGCTATAACTATTCCACCTGTCTTTCTTAGGTGCATTGCGATCGCAAAATATAGCTTGAGTGCCTTTGGCGATCGAGGTAATCGTCCAGATTTGCCAGACATTCCACGCACAGGCGAGCAGTTTGTTATCAATCCATTCGCTTGCATTGGGTGATACCAATTTGGTATGCATACAGGCTTTGGCTCCATCACCTGTGATTTTCAACATGTTGTCAATTTCGGGCTTGACTTTACGTTTTGCCACTGCCTCGGCGCGATCGCAGAGTTTGTCCATATAGGCAATTTGCTCTAATGATGGTTTGCAGGACATCACATGGTAATGGGGCTTAGGGGTTTTGACTTCAGCAAGGGGGGAGGTCTGGATATCGGTGACTTGACACCACATCGCCATCAGTTCGGGCATATTCACGAATTCACGTAGGCGGGTTTTCGATTTCAGTTTGCCTGTGGGACTGATTTCTAGAGCAGTGCTGGTTTCACAGAATCTTGAGCAGAAGCTGTCAAAATGCGTTAGTCCTTGCTGTTGCAGCAGGTCTAGTTGCAGATAGCGCATCCACACATCCATTTCCGCCATCGTGTTGCTCAGGGGTGTGCCTGTGGAAAAGATTACTCTTTTACCATTGGTTAGTAGGTATCGCACTTTCATGAAGGAGTCATGGGCGCGTTGGCTGTAACCTGTGGGAATGCCCGCAACATTGTGCTGGGTGGTGAGGATTTGCAATCGTTTGATTTGCTGTACTTCGTCTAGGAAGAGCGCATCAATACCCAGTTGCTCGAAGTAAATCACGCGGTCTTTGCGATCGCTGGTTTCGATTTCTTGGATGCGTAATGAGATTTTCTTCCGCATCACTTCAAGACTGCGAAATACTTGTCTGGATTCATCTTTATTGGTTGCTTCGCAAATGGAACTAATCGCCGACATTTGCTCCTCGAGAAACATCAGTTCAGTTGATTCGCTGATTTGCAGGTTGAAGAATTGTTCATAGGTGAGAATAATTGCATCGTAGTTGTGGGTGGCGATTTGACTCAGCAGAACGCGGCGGCGATCTTTGGCGAATTCTTGAGTGTTTGGTACAAGAATTTTGGCTTCGGGGTACAGTCGACGAAATTCTTTGCTGTATCCTGGCAAGATCGATTTCATGGTTACATGCATAACTTTGTGCGCCATACCTTTGCGTTTTAGTTCCATGCCTGCGGCGATCATCGTGGCGGTTTTACCGTAACCGACCCGATGGGCAGCGAAAGATGCTCTTTGCCGTTCCACTCGACGCACAAAGTTACGCTGGTGACTTCGCATCTCGAAGTCGGGAGCCATGTTGGGGAAGGTTAGGTGCGAGCCGTCATACACGGTATCGCGATAGAGGTTGTGGTATTGGTTGTAGTGCAGACATAGCTGTTCAGCGCGATCGCCTTCACTCCAAATCCATGCTTTGAAAGCGGTTTGAATTTTGTCTTGCATTGTCCGTGATACTGTTGTGGCTTCCACATTCAAGATGCTGATGACATTGCCATGCTTGTCTTGGATATGGTCATAGATTTTTGGGTCTTTTTGGTTGAGCGCGTGTTCTATCAATTCAAGGGCAGTGTGGTTAGGGGTTCCCCATTCGGTTTTGTTTTGAGGTGAACTCACAAGTTTGCTGTCACCTTTGATTACCCAAATGTTGGCGGGGTCATGATGGAATTTAACGGTGCTGGTTCCTGCATGGCTCAGTAGTTGTTCGCTAAATTCTTTGATGACATCTTCGGGGAGCCATGTTGTGCCTAGTCTGACGCGGATCGTGTTGTGTAACAGCAGTTTTAGCTCGTCTGGTGTCATCGCATTGACGTTGATGCCTAGCTTTACCGCACAGCGTACTTTGATATCTACGTCTGAGGTTTCAGGTAAACAGGGGACAGGTTGATTGCTGCTAATTGTGTGATGGTATTTATCAATGTTCAGCCAATTGGGTACTCCGCTTTCTTTCCATGCGATGATTTTGTTGAGTCGGGCGACGACGTTGCCACTGATAAATTCTTCTCTGGTAATCCATTCAGCATTGGTGGTTTCTTGTACTGTTGCTGGTGGCATTGTGCCGTTGTAGAAAATATCGCCTTCTAGCTCTGTAATAACAGTGCTAATGCTTTGGTCGATGAGGTTAGCGATCCAATCCAAGTCGATAAAGCTTTTGGCATCCAGACATTGGACTAGGGCATCTTTGGCATTATCGGCACGATATCTTGGGGTCGCTCTGACTGTTCTTTGATGGAAGATAGGGGCTTTAGCGGGGCTTTTTGCTTTGCCTCGGTCGATTTCTAATGCTCTCAATCGATAGTAGTTGGGATCTTCTTGGAAGATGCTGAGATTCTCCTTGCTGGTGAAATGCCCGAATCTAATTGCGAACTCATCATATTTTTGATTGAGAATTTGGCGCAGTTTGGCTAGTTCTTTTTCGTCTTCGTACTGCTGCATTCTCAGCACTAGGTCGAGGATCTTTGCCACAGACATGGCGGCGCGAATGCGTTGTTGTTGGTTTGCAACTAGTTCTAGCTGATAGTCGGTGCGCCGATAGATTTGTCCTTCATGTTCACAAAAGGCATTTGGCAGCACTTTTTGTAACTGTGGGGGGATCTGGATTATTTTGGTTTGAGTTACTGCTGGTTCATAGAATTTAGCGATCGCTTTTCCAATCTTGCTAATCTCTTTGCGTAGGTCAAAGTTTGCTGGGGCTGTTACTCCTAAGTGCTCTCCGCCGTATAGTTTTGATACGGTCAGTTCTCCGAGAATATTGCGGAATTTGAATGGGCTTATAGACATGGGTTTGTTCTCAATTAAAAAAGCGAGTCAATCCTTAATAGGATTGACTCGCTCGGTAGTTTTGGTGTGGTTACTCTCTAGATCAGCCGCTAGGCTGACTCTACAAACCATTGGTTAATCATGATTGGCTCCTGATTGACTGTATGTTTGCCTGATGGAACTGTCTTTACCCAATCAGGATATTGATAGTTTTTCTGATTCGTGGCTCTCAGCTCAGTTTCTGTGAGTTTGCGGAAAACAAGGATATCCGCAACCACTTCCGTGTTGGCAAACCTCTTAAAAGCTATATCTGGTAATCTAATAGCGGTCACTAGCTCTAACTTACTGGCTAGATATTTCCGAAAACTGGTATTGGCTGCATCAAGGGTGAAACAACTGGTAATCATGGCTATCAACCCATTTTCCCTCACTAAATCTGTACATTTGGCTAGAAAGTAATTATGGATGCTTAGGTTCAGGTGGGCGTAGCGCGGATCGTAGAGTTTGTAATTGCCAAAGGGAACATTGCCGATCGCTAGGTCAAAACTGTTGTCACTTAGGCTCACTGTCTCAAATCCCTGTGCGTAAATCAGGGATTCTGGATATAGCAATCTCGCGATTTGGGCAAAGATTGGGTCTATTTCTATGCTGACCCATTGCGATCTCTCTCTCATCAGCGCGGGCTGACATCCCATAAAGGAGAGTGTGTTACACGCTGGCTCAACGATCGCTCCACCCGTAAAGCCGATCTTGCTAAGAAGATCCCACATGGCGCGGATGACTTCAAAGCTCGTTTGGTAAGCGGTTGCGGTTGCAGATTTTGCGGCTTGGATTTCAGTTTGGGTCAATAGTTGGCTCAGTTTTTCATGGCATCGATGCTGCCATGTATTTCCTTGATGATTAGTCTTTACCCAGATATCGGTGAGGGTTCCCCATCCTGATGCTTTGGCAAGAGAGACTTGTTGCTCTGCTGTTGCTGATGATATTGATTTACTTAGGGCGATCGCCTCGACGGTTGCTTCGGCTTTTACTCGCAGGGGGCTATCAAAATGCTGCTCAATTTCTGGCGTGATCTCAAATATTGGTTGGTACATTTTTGGCTTTTTCACTAGTTTTTGTTCTTGCGAACAAGCGCTAGCCAAAAATACATTAGTCATAATTCATTGTTGTTCTCACAGATGGTAAGCTGACCCCATAAGATCGTTACTAACCGCCAAGTGGATTTTATGACTAATTTGCCCAATTCGTTCCAAGAAGATATTCTCGCAAATCCTAATCATAAAAGTTGGGCAGAAGTAACTAAAGATTATGTTGGAAAAGGCATAGATTCCAAGCGAACTTGGTATAGTTCGGTGGCTGATGCTTATAATCGGGTGAGACCCCGATATGCTCTTGAACTTATTTCTCGCGTTATTGAACTAACACGATTGCCCCCCAAATCAAATATTCTTGAGATTGGTTGCGGACCTGCGATCGCTACAGTTTCTTTTGCTGAATTAGGATTCTCTTTGCTTAGTCTAGAGCCAAATTTAGAAGCATTCCAACTAGCTAGACAAAACTGTGCGGCATATCCGCAAGTGAAAATTGTTAATACTTCCTTTGAAGAATGGGAAATTGCAAAGAATGAATTTGATGCAGTATTAGCAGCAACATCTTGGCATTGGATCGATCCTGCGATCTCTTACTTCAAGTCCTTTGAAGCCCTAAAGGCGGATGGATATTTGGTTTTGTTATGGAATACACCTCCTCAACTAGATTATACAACTTACCAAATTGTTGACAGAGTTTATCAGACCCTTGCTCCTTCTGTTCCTATCTATGCTAGATATGAAGATCAGCTTACACATCAAGATCATTTCCAGAAGTTTAGCCAAGATATTCTAAGTTCAGGATATTTTGAAGATTTATCTTATGAATCTATGGTTAACGAAGTTCAATACAGCCTTGATGACTATCTCTTGCTATTGAGTACCTTATCGCCATATATTGCGCTGGAAGAGACTACTAGAAATAATCTATTTACAAAATTGAGAGAAGTGCTATATCGGATGCTTCATCAAGATGATCGTGATTACCTGACGCTCTATTACATATCAGCTTTTCACGTTGCCCGAAAGGTATAATCCATCGCTCATGACGCATTACCTTGCTCTTCTGATTAGACGACTTTACGCAAAGATAAAAGCAATACATCCTTGACCTATAGCCTAAGGATGTATTGCTTTTATGCAGCGACCAGTTCACAAACTATGGTCTTTTGATGTGTTTTCAGCGAAGCTGTGTATTCTCCAACCAATACTTTGGCGGAGTCTTTGGCGACAAGTCCTAGCAGGTATGGCTTTTTCCTGCTTTTACGGATGACTTCAATTTGATATCTGCCATCTTCTTGGCGTTGAGATACAAGAATGGGAATACAGGCGTGTTCTCCATTTCCTGTCCATTTGGTTGATGCGAGTTCTCCATACTGTGCGCCCACTACTTGCAAACGCATCAGTTGGTTGTCATGGAGGCGATCGCAGATCTCTGGTAGGAACATATTGAAGACAACGCTTGCAGTGCCATGATCGCCGTTGTGACTGGCTTGCCACATAGCGGCAGCACAGGTTTGCGCTGTTTGCTCACTTTTCTGTCGTAGCTTCTCACCTAGTCCTTTCGCCCATTGCACTGCGGCTCTGAGGATTTTCTTGCGAGATTCCCGATCGCTTGATAGTTTCATCGCTTCCCTAATCTTGCTGGTATATTCATCGCGACGGGCGATCGCTCTTTTGTAGAGGGTTTCACTCGGTTTGATAAATAGTTCGCGGAATTCGAGTAGGGTACGTTCGTGTAAATCTACGGGTTGCCAGATCGTATTCACTGATTGAATCAGTAGAGAGATTGCATCGGTGTATTCTCCGTTTGCTTCCATTGGTCTAGCGGGCATCTTACATCTCTGTTTAGCGTCGTAGTAGCTACCATAGACTCCTTGCATCTTGCGATCGATCAGCCAATCTAACTTTGGTAGGCTTTTGCCCACTTCATCGAGAAAGGTTTGATTATGGCTGAGGTCGGATTTGAGCCGATCTACAGCAACTTGGACTTCTTGGGCTAAACCTGCAATATATTGATGCTGTCCTGTTGCCCATGCTGTGGCTAGGTAATAGGTAATCAATCCAATTTGGTTTTCAGTAGATCTTAAGGCGACTTCCGCTAATGTGCCTTGCACTGGTACTTTGTCGGGTTTGTAAGTGGTGGGCTTGAGGTGGTGCTGACGAATTTCTTTGGCGATTTCTGGTAGTTTCTTAACTGATTTCACGCAGAAAGTATCACCATCAAAGTCCATACCGCAATAGTCACGCGCGATGTCTGGGTTGACATACATGGTTCCCTGTTGGTTGAGTCCTTTAAAGTGTTTGTTTGTCCAGATTTGCAAGTCGTTCTGATCGCGGATGGGATAGCGGAAGCCGACATATTCGCCTTCGGGCATTTCAGGGATGCACATTTCTAGTTCTCCTAGTTCGGGATAGGGCTGCGCCATGAAGCTAGAGAAGTTGATGCCGCCACTGGTAGCAAGGGTTAACCAACGTCTTCTTACTAAGTCTTCAATCTTTCGTACCACATAGGGATGTTCTAGCAGTTGTCCGTGAATGTCGTGTTTGAGGATCTCCGCGAGGATTTTGCCGTCGGCTTCTTCTTCGCGTTCTTCTTCAGGTTCATCTGTTTTCACCCACTGTTCGGTTTGGATCAGTTGGCAGAGTTGTTGAATGTTTGATTGGGCAGCCACTAGGGTTTCCGCTTTCTGTTGAGTGGTGGGCAAGACATCTTGGGCGATCGCTTGTTGACTAAACCATTGCCAGACGGTATAGGAGGTCTTGACTCTACGTTTTTGGGCAAAGTTAACGATTCCAAGTTTCAGATTGGCGAGTTTGTGGATACCTAGTTTGGGCTTGTGTCCTTTGAAACATGATAGAGGCAGGATTAAGTCAATTCCTGCGGGACAGTTTAGGCTGAGTTGTAAGGTTCCTTTGGCAACCCATTGATGGGCAATTCCTGCTCGAAACTGGAAAGGGGTGTTGGCTGGGATCACAAAGTCTTGGCTTTGGCGCAGTTGGTTTAGAAGTTCATGGCTGATTTTGCCGTGACAGTCATCGGTGCGATGTTCTTTGTCTTGGACAATGAGGATGTTTACTCGTTCGATGCTATAGATTTTCAGGCATTCGGTCATGAGGATGGAGCCGTAGTTGATTTGTCCCATCGCACTGGGGAAATAGGTGGCAAAGGGGTTTAGTCCTTGGCAGAAGAAGAAGTCTCCATGTTTTCTGGCTCCCGACGCTCCTGCTAGTTGGTATTTGCCTAGCCCTTTGGTTAAGGCGGCGATCGCTTGTTTCTTCAAGGGTGCGATGCTTTTAGTTGCTGTACTGCGTTTGCTGGCGGATTTGCTGGTTTTAGCGATGCTTTCGGCTTTGGCAATCTTTTGTAAGTAGGTGGAAATGTTGCCGATGCTGAGGTTGATGTCTGGATGCAGGGCTTCGAGGAGGGTGTCCCGAAATTGGAGCTCGTTATCGACGATCTCTCCTGTGGCGAGGTTGGTCTTGGCGATCGTTAGCATTTATTTTTGTTCTCAAAGTAATTTAGCGACTAGATCCAACGATTTGGATCTAGTCGCTTTTGATTTTCGTTTCTAGATGGGGACTAGGCTGCTTTCTTGTTCAGGTCTTGGCGATAAACGACAAATCCATTCTTTTGCAGTTCGTCAATTGTTGTGGGCTTTGATGGCAGAAAGTTGATCTTGCCTTCTTTGGTTGCCAGAATCTTGCAGCCATAATGATTCTGCAAGCGTTGAATCACTTTCTCAATTGGCAGGTTGATATTCGCCAAAGCCCATCCCTTCTTTGCTTGATACAGCCACATCTTGTCTGTGCTAACTTGTGGTTTACGGGCTTTGGATTTGCGAGATGTTTCAACTACTGCATTGCTGGCTGCGACTGTCTTTTCCAGTTCCTTGACTGGGATTTGCGCGTTGATATGGACAATCAAGGCTCTGGTGGTTACGTGCAGTTCTGCTTGACTCAGCTTGTCAATGATTTTATCGGCAAGTTCTTCAGGGGTATCGAATCTTAGTTGACGAGCCATGTTTTTAGTCTCCTGATTTTAATTTGTGGTTGACAATCGCTCACGGACTTTACGCGCTAGCGTTCTTCTTGCTTGTCAATGTAGATTTCTTTTTGATAGATATCTACATTGACAAGATTGCTATTTGAAACTAGGCGGTTAAGTAGAAGAGCAATTCTTTCTTCTTCAGTTTTCGCCAGTTAGGGATTCTGCGTTCTTTGGCTAGGGGTCTTAGTTCTTGAACGGTCATTTTCGTGAGTGGCTTGGTAGCGACTTCGGCAATGATTTCAGTCTTTACTTCCTTTACCGTAGCTTTCAGTTTTGGTGCTGCTTTTGCTAATGGTAAAGCTTCCATTGCATCTGGTAGCTCTGGTTTTGTGGCTGTTAGATGCTTGACTGTGGCTTCAGGTGTTTGCCCTTGAGAAGTTAGAAGGGATTGATCAGTGGGTTCAGTCCCTAGAAATGATAGTAGGGCATAGGTTAGTGCGGTCAATAATCCCAGTAATGCAATCAGACTCACAGTCACAAGTGCTTCGATGGCGATCTTAAAAATTGATGGTGGCTTCATAGTTTTTCCTAATAATTTGTTGATTTTCTTCAATACTTGTGTGGGAATTGGTAAGTCAGATCTTTGTCAATTCACTCGAATTTAAGCGAGATCGCTAGACTGATTTTTAGTTCAATTCTCTTGCTGCGTTTTTTTTAGAGAAGATCTGGGGATAGTCTTCGGATAAGGTTTCCAGATGTCTTGTTGCAACTTCGCGGCAATGTTGCGGATCTGTGGTGTATTCGTTCATTGCGGCTTTGACGAAATACTCGGCATAGGTCAACATTTCCAAGATGCTTGGGTCTATTTTTGAGATTTGGTCTGGATGTTTAGCGAGGTATTCTCCTAATTCCTGAACGCTCTCTTGTACTGCATCTAGGAGTAAATCCTTGCTTTGGATTGTCCGCTTTGTGCCATCTCTGAAGGTCAGCAGTTTTGTTCCATTGCCAAAGTCTGTTACTTTTGCTTGCATCGATTTGGCAAGATCGATTTGCTGTTTTGTGGTCTTCAGACATCTGGCTCTCGAACGATATACCTGCACCTGTGTCTTGCCTGTCATCGCGCCTATTGCTATTTTCACGGTAGTTATTCCTACTACGTCATTGGTCGCGGACTTTAAGCGTAAGCGCTCTTACTGTTTTTCCATAAACAATGAATCTGGGCATAATATCTGTGTTATCGGGACTCCTGATATTCCTTTTGACTCTCTGCAATTAACTGAAGAGCGCGATCGCAGTTTTTTGCATCTTTCACGGTTACTTGACTATGGGTAACCTCTAATCCTTGCTGTACCAACAATGGTGAATATTGAAATTTGTCTTCATGCACAACTTTAGTATCCAATGTCAGTGTATCGGTGTCCTGTTCCCATGTGGCTCGATATTTACCTTCGTTGCCCTTGCGCTCAAATACAAGTTTGCCATCTTGTGATTCTACATAGTCACTTTTGATTGCTAAGATTTCCCGCCATTGCGTGGCGACATGCTGGCTTAATGACTGATGATCTTTGTCCATTGCTTGCTGTGCTTTTTCGGTGATGCTCTCGCCTGCTATCAGCTCTTGAATTCGGTCTATATATTTCTCGCTCTTGCCCAAATACTCGGCAGTTCGACTCCATTCCATTAGTTGCTGAATATCGGTAACGATGCTGTTATCGGATTTGATCGGTTCTATCGGGAATGGCACGATCTTTCCATCCACATAGTCTCCCAAGGGCTGAAAGTGCATTCCCCATGTGTTGCTATGTCCTTGAAATGTGGTTAGTTCCTTGGCGCTATGCTTTTCCATCTGCGACCATTGCTGTTGATAGGCTGCATCATTCAGCATTTCTGGGGTGATTTTGTACTGTTTGCCCACTTTAAAGGCGACTTTCTGCTCTCCTGCGATCGCGATCGCTATGTCGCCTTCCTTAAATCCATAGGCGACATAGGGTTCATATCTCCGAGTCGTATGGCATCTACCATGTCCGCGCATGGCTTCGATACAGGTGTTGACTGGCAAGGGATTGACTTCTCCATGCATCTTGAGGGGATAAACCATCTTGACGGGTTTTCCTGTGATTTTTACTGGCTGTTCTGAATGTAATGATTTCTCTTGCTGTGAGGTTGAACCTTGGTAATAGCCTTGGGGCTGCCAGTTGAGTGCATAGCCTTTTTCCTGCAAATATGCCACTACTAGTTGATCTGTTCCTTTAGCATTGCCCACTAATATTTGGCTACCTGCGGCGATCGCTTGGTCTAGTAATGGTTGGTAATGGCTGGTAAATACTTGATGCAGATCTTGCTCAATCTGTGGTTTGGTGCGTTCGTCTCTTTCTCTTCGCCAAGGTCCTGACCCACTGACCATGATCGCATCTTCAGATTTATATTTGCCTGTATTCGCCAGTTCTCCCCATGCTTGTTCGTATAATCTCGTACTGGAATAAACCGTTTCTGGTGTGGCAGCTTTACCGATAAATTGAGTGGCGATTTCTGCCATGGCTTTATCCTTGCCAAAATGGCTACGCACTGATTCCCGCAGTTGCGATTCAATCTTTTCGAGGGGATTTGTATCAGTGCTTTTCTGCGTCTCCATAGGGCTTTCAGCTTGAGTATTAGTCTCTGTCGTGGCGATAGCAATTGGGTTAGCCAGAGCCTCTCGATCTCGTTGAGGATCGTACTTTACTCCCATCGCGGCAAGATTCTTCCATGTCATCTCGACTAAGCTTGCTTTTACAGCCTGTCCTTCATAGAGATAGGTAATCCCATTAATTCTGCCTCCTGCTTGCACTTGCGCTTTTAGACCAACATTCTCATCAGCAAGTCTTTCCACAAATTCAGTCATGGTCGGTTGGTTTGCGGATGCCTTAGCGATCGCCTCTTTCAATTGCGGCACAATGGCATCGAGGTTGACTGCTTCTTTGACTCGCTCTGGTGATAATCCATGCCATATTTCAGGTAGTTTGAGCGTACTTTTGTCGATCGCTAAGTCTGCATCTTTCTTGCTGGCGGAAATATTGATGTTTGCAGTGAACTGACTGCCAATGGGCATATAGGCTGCGTCATTGTGAACAACGCCCATATTTTTCCATTGGTCGCCTGTCTGGACTTGAATTACCCTCTTGTCATAGATCGGACTTTGGGGATTAGCTTCGATTGCCATTCGGCAATTGAGGGATTCGTGGGGTTGCCATTGTTTATCTTTGAGTTCGTTGGTTTCGTACTGTAAGCCAATTACTTTGATTTTTTCTACCTGTAGTTCTTGGAGTCGATTGGCTACGACTTCCGTAAACATCTTGCCTGCGATCGCGCGGTTGTTGTTATACCATAGGGCGGCGGCTCGGCGTTCGCGTTCGGTTTCTGGAATTGCATCGCGTTGAGTTTCTAGATATTTCTCGGCGGCCGCAAATTTGTCGTCAACGTCGTTTTTGGAGATTCCTAGTTGGAATTCTAGTTTGAGGTTGCCAAAGATTTTGTCCTTTTCGATGGTTTTACCATAGGCGGCTAAGGTGGCTGGGGAGATTAAGCCCACATCAATTTTGTCTTGATCGATTAGGGCGACGGCTTTATAGGGATATTGTTTTTCGGTCTTCCAGTCCTTATTCTTTGTTATCTGGATATCGACGGTTTCTCCTTTCCTTGCCATCTCCCAGATTGGGGACTCGCCATCGGGGTCGGTACTAATTACACTGACGATTTCGATTTTGTTGCCTTTGCTAGAAGTAGCAGTAAGGGCTATGCCTTCTTCATGTTCTAGACGACTACGACTGGCGGCGGCTTCAGAGATGAGCTTGTTGTATTGCGTAGCGATGCCCTTTGCCCATTCACTATCTGCGGCGGTATGGCTGTCTTTGGGAAAGATATGGTCAAAGCGATTGTAGTTGCGATCGCCAATCAAACTATGTTCTTTGTAAATCTGGTTGGCTTGTTCCACCATCCAGCCTACTGGGTCTTGGGTATTGGTTTTGATGCCTTCAGTGCCGATATAAGCATAGCTATTGTCTTTGTCTTTAATCCATTCCACCTGTTTGTATTTGGCGACTTTCTGACAGAATTGAAATTCATCTTCATTGACTTTTCTGGCACTTTTGGGCGTATCGACAGCACGTTGTAAGTTCACTGCTGCTAAGCTTTCTAGATTCCACAGCAATCTCTCGGTTTTGGCTAAACCTTGGGCTACAGCAGTCGCTTTTTCTGGTTCGGGTAGGTTTTGGATGGTACTGGCAATTTGACTGATTTCGACAATCTGGTCGCGCCACGATTCATTGAGAATACGAAAGGGTTTCTTAGTTTCTCGGTCTTCTGCAAGTAGCTTTTGGAAGTGTTTGCCAATGTCTTGCAAGTATTCGGTTTTTTCGAGTTCTTGGATATATTGGGTTTCCCAGCGCAAGGCTTCTAGCCTCATGCCTAGATTGGCAACTCTTCCTGTGGGATTATCGGCAGCGTTCACGGCTGCACTGGCTAGGGTAGCAAATCCATTAGCAACATCGCGGGGAATCTTCTTTTCTTTTTCGACTTGAATTGGTTTATTCTCTGGTAAATTTTTGTCAATAATCTCTTGGATTAGGTTTGGATATTGCTCAATAATTTTCTGGGAACTGGCTTGCTGTAAAGGAGTTAGTTGGCTGGGAATTATCCCCACGCGATCGCCGTCAAAGTCGATAACTAGTCGTTTGGCATCGTTGGGATTGAGGTAGCAGACTCCTCTCTGCCTATAGGCTTCGGGATCTAATTCACGCAGAACCGTAAGGTTATTCGTAAATACGTCAAAGTTGGCGGCATTGGCGACAGGACTGCGATAGATAGCAACTTCAGCTCCATCGGGTAGTCCTGTAAAACTGACTTCGCCTTCTTTCAGTTGGTTGTGGGGTTGGGCGATGCCACTAGGGACGTAAACGCCGCCTGTGGCTACTTCTTGCCATTCACTTTGCAGGAATTCTCGCAGTCGTTTGGCGATGTCTTCCATTTCTAATATTTGGCAATGACCACCTTCAATCAGGTCAGTTTTGAGGATGTCATAAAGCCAATCTTGGTATCCTTCGTTAGGTGAGGCTACCTGCTCTCGGTCAATTTCATTGGCTGTTGTGTTTTCTTGTGGACTCAATCCCAGTTCTAGTGCTAGTTCTGGCTCTATGATTTGTGTAATCTTATCGCGATCTGCTGTTTCTTCTTGCCTTTGCTGTTGGCGCTTTTCATGGCGCTCGATATACAGTTGCGCTACCTTACGCGGATCGGATTGGGCTTCGGCGAGTCGTTCGGCTTTAATTTTCAGCTTTGGGAGTACGTCTGCTTGCACTCCTTCGGGGAAGAAGACGAGAGCTTGAGTACCCAGTTTTTGTTCGGTGAATCTGGCATCTTCTTTTCTTGACCAGAATAGGCTGACTTCATGGATGCCTGTGGTGGTGGTTTTGTTGTCGCCTTTGATGCTCGATTTGGCAATAATTCCATCGACTTCTAGGACTTGACAGAGCAAGCTGGCTCGACATGTGCCTTTGATGACACCCTGCCATTCAGGTACGGCAGCTCGATATTGAAATGGACGGTTTGATTCAGCTTGCAGTTGGGATGCTAAGTCTGGTGAGATCAGGCTATAGCAGTCTCCTAGTTTGCTGGCGATGAGTCCCATCGCTTTGTCACTGATAGTAATGCCGTTGTTCAGGGTAATGGGTTCCTTTCCCCAGTCTGCTTGGTAGATTCCTGTGGCTGGTTCTTTATTCAGAGTTTCATCATCGATAATTAGGATTCTGGCTTGCTCTTTAAATATAGAGGTCTTAGCTTCGGAGACTGGCAAACTGCCATAGGCGACAGCATCGCTATGATTAGTAAATATTTCTGTACTTACTTTTTCAGCGATGGCGCGATCGCCAAAGTAAGCGGTTCTTCCATTGGCAAGAATTAGGTACAGTCCTTGCTCTTGAAGTCGCTCAATGTCTTTTTCGGTAATGCCGTCGTACATCTTGCCAACAGCAAGTTTACTCGGCTCAATATCTTTTCCGATCTTCAGTTCGAGGTAGCTATGCTCAACAGTTTTCGGAGGCAAGGGTAACTCTTGCCCTGTCTTCAGGTCGATCTGTCTAAATTCCATGTTGTAATTTCTCGCTAGAAGTCAAAGTCAATTTCTGCTTCTTTCTTCGGTTTGATTGCTTGAGTTTTCAGTTTCACTTTCACCTTTTTGGGCTTTGGTTCTGCATCTTCGTCATACAATGAATACTGTGATTCATAGCGGGCGATGTCATCAAAGCTGGCTAGTCCTTCGCTCAGTAGTTCGTCATAGGTATAGCCTGCATCAATCTTGGATTGGATATTGTTTCTCATTGGTTCCTCTTTAGGTGCTTAGGATTGAATACAACAGATTGGGGAAATTGACAATCTAGAGAGTATATTTTATCAATTTCTCTGGATTCATGTTTGAGAATATTGTTGGTACAAATTCTGGGATTGTCAATACTCCATTATGGTAGTTTTAGCTTCATTGGCGAATCGCTAGATTTTCCAATAGTTTCACGTTGGCTGTATTCTGGTTGTAGTTTCATTTCTTCTGTATGACCCTGCTCAATCTCAATCAAGCTGATTTGTCCGACATCCGTTTAATTGCTTCCGATGTTGATGGTACTCTTACCCACAATGGAAAATTCTCCTCCGATTTCATATCGACTCTTCTTGATTTACAATCAGCAGGAATCAAAGTCCTATTAGTGACGGGTCGCTCGGCGGGGTGGGTCAGTGCTTTGGTGAATTATTTACCAGCGGCAGGGGCGATCGCGGAAAATGGTGGTTTGTTTTTACAGCCCAATGGTCATCAAAATTTGCTCTCTTCGATTCCTAACCTATCTAGACATCGCATTCTACTGGAAAATGCTTTCCATCACATTAAGCAGAAATTTCCTCATCTTCAGACTTCCACTGATAATCAATTCCGTATTACTGATTGGACTTTTGATGTCAATGATTTATCGACTGATGATATTCAAGTAATCTCTTCACAATGTCAGCAAATGGGTTGGAGTTTCACGTACAGCAATGTCCAATGTCATATCAAACCACCGCACCAAGATAAAGCAACTGGCTTAGAGATAGTACTCAAAAATCATTTTCCTGAACTCAATTCACAGAAAGTGCTAACTGTTGGCGATAGCCCTAATGACGAGGCTATGTTTAATCCTGTAAAATTTCCCATCTCGGTCGGCGTGGCAAATGTGCTTCACTATCAAGACAAGATCCTGCATTTACCCCAATACGTTACCCATGCTTCTGAGTTTGCTGGTTTTTCTGAGTTAGCAAAATTATTACTACAAAAGTAAAAGCGGCGCATCGCACCGTCTCTTATTTTTTGTGAAGAACTTACGGTTTAGCGATCGCCTGTCATCAATAACAATTGCACCAGTTGCAGTGCTTCTTAGATTGCTATGGCTACACATTATTCATGATGATGCATCAATGTCTTTGTTAGCTCAGCCTCTAACGGTAGTGAAATTCTTAACTTATCTTAAACACTATGAAGTCATTGCAATCAGTAAAGTGGTAAAAACCAGAATGGCATGGATACTGAAAGTACTCCTTGTTCAAAAATATTACCGCAGATGACATTATGGCAATCCTGACTCGGGATCGACCCCAACTACAATAAAATTTTGAAATTTAATGCAACAGATTTTCTGCGATCGCTGTATGCTTAGTGTGTATTATTAATGTGACGCTTTTTATCTATAGGAGATTACTAAACTAGTTTTTTCCTTCAACACCAAAAAAGCCAGTGATTCCAGCCACTAGCTCTTTGATGACCCGAAGGTTTTTAAATTGAATATCCGGAAATGGACAGATGTTGCTTTGACGAGGCAATTTTGTTCAGCGCTTCACTATATCTTAACGCAAGATATAAGTTTAGCAACAGTTTTTTATGCGAATTTTTAAAATTCAGCAAAAAACTAGAATTGAAGCGTTGAAATAGACCCAAAAAATCTGCTCATTTCCTGATTGAAGCCCCTACAACCCTTACAATCAGGACAATCTAGATGTCATTAAATTTGCGAGACTTGCCTCGGCAGATCGGGAAAGCGATCGCCCGTGACAAGCAAAAAAGAGGTCAACAAGCATGACCTCACATAAAGATCGTATTTGCAACACTGTCGATTCAAAATTTACGACTAAAGGCTTAGAACCAAATTCATTAACCACCACCGAATTAGCAGCGCAAACCTTTGCCAGCTTTTTCCCCTATTCGTGGAACTTTATCTATGCCAAAAATGTAGATCGGACGAGCAAACCAGAATGGAAAACCGAAACGCGCTATCCGATTACAGGAAGGCGATTGTACGACTATTGGGCAGATAACGAAACGCTGATCGGCGTAAGATTTGGCAACCAAACCGAATATGCCCTCCTCGACATAGACAAAGGCAGCCCCTACCACCCCAGCAACAACTACGAGAAATTTAAAACCGTACTACAAGCATTAGAAGACATAGGACTAGTCAGACCCCTAATCGTGCAGAGTTCGCATAGCGAAGGACTGCATATTTACTATCCCCTATGGCAAGAAGTACCCAGCTTCGGCATCGCCTGCGCGATCAAAGCCAGCCTGCAAAAAAATAATTGCGAAATCGCCGCAGGAGTAATCGAAAGCTTCCCCAACACAAAAAAATACGACTCAGAATACAACGGACATAGACTGCCCCTGCAAACAGGCAGTTACCAACTCGACAACGACCTCCAGATCGTCGGACGAGATCTAAATCAATTTGTCGAAACATGGCTGACCGTACAAGAACATCAAGACATTGACCTATTAAAACAGGCGATCTCCGAAGCCAAAGCCAACTATCAACCCCCCAAAGACAACCGCAAACCAATTAAATGGCGAGAAGACCTAGAAAAACAAATCGAAGCAGGATGGACAGGACAGGGACAATCCAACCAACTGTTATATCTAATGGGCAAATACGCCCGCGTCTTCCTAGGCTGTGAAGATGACGAATCGATCGCCGAATACATCATCAAAACAGCAAGAGCCGCCGCAGGATTTATTAAATTTTGCGGAGACATTAAGAGACTAGAACAAAAAGCCAAAGACATCGCCAAATGGTGTACGAAGCATCATTTCCCATGGGGTAGTAAAAAGGGAGAACAAACAGAAAACGAAAAAGAAAATACAGAAACCCAAAAAGCCCAGAAACAAGCCGAAAGACTCGAACGCATCCGAACAACCGTAAACGAGCTAAATAAAACAGGAGAAATGCCAGAAACAATTCGCGGGATGGCGCAAGCGATCGCCAAAACAGCAAAAGTATCAGTAGAAACACTATACGAAAACAAACAGCTATGGCATCCAGAATTCACCGAATCGCGTAACAGCACAAATACAAACAATTCCACCCCATCCCCCATAGCGA
>NZ_LIRE01000100.1 GCF_001402795.1 Pseudanabaena sp. 'Roaring Creek' | reverse complement strand
GTACCTGTGGCTTCGACTCCGCTCAGCCAACGTTAGCTGAGCGGAGTCGAAGCTAGATAACTGGGTGGGACATTTTTTATCCGCAAGAGACTAAGTGGCTATAACTATATGACAAATCAAAACCGAGATCGGGATTGTAGCTTTTGGGGTTTTGGATCTCAACCGCCTTGACGGTTGCTATAATTCGGCATGATGACGTGAAATTTAGACGGAGTAAATTGAAATGGCGAGAGAACCCAAAAAGCCTAATGAATATATCGTGCATTTAAAGCTAGAAGGTGGACAAGAGGTAACAACCAAATTTATGACCATCGAAGAAGTCAAAACTTGGTACGCATCGCAGTTTAAGGCAAAAGCAAATGAGGACGATCTGATGCCCATTCCCGTGAGAGCCGAACTAAATGAAATTTTACTTGTCCGCCCTAAACGCGTTATTGCGATCCATGTTGAGCCAATTTACTCCTCAAGTGTCGAAATGTTTTCTTAACTAAATATCAAGGCAAATTTTGCTCGGAACAGAAACCCCAAAATATGAGTGGTGGTGCGAAGCACCACCACTCATATTTTGGGGTTTGATTTGTCATATATAGCTAACTCAGGCTGTCACGCCTATGGGAATACATATAGGCTGCATAGGGCAGTGTAAAGCGCTGCCTCACTCTTTAAATGATGACAGGGATAGAATTATAGAAGGTTTGTTTGGTAAAGCCTTGCTTGACAAGGCTTTTATAAATTTTCGTAATTAAACTATGCATCTACATCAAGTTTCGGGGCGATCGCGTTTAGGTCTAGCGCTATCGTTGCTTACGGTTTTACTATGGGGATTATTGGCGATCGCTCTTAAGATCGTCCTTCAACAACTAGATCCTTTTACAGTAACTTGGTTTCGTTTTACCTTTGCAGGGGTCGTATTGGGGGGATATCTGGCAATAAGGCGACAGCTACCGACATGGCAGCAGTTAAAAAAAGTTTCTCTACCAGTATTTCTAGTTGCGGTAGCAGGTCTGTCCCTGAACTATATTTTATTTCTAACGGGCTTAGGTAAAACTTCTGCCAATAATGCTCAAGTTCTCACCCAGTTAGCGCCCATGATGATGGGCATAGCCTCGTTAATGATTTTTAAAGAGAAATACAACTATCAGCAATGGGTGGGGGTCGCGATTCTCATCTGCGGGTTAGTCCTGTTTTCTCACGAGCAGGTGCGATCGCTAGTAATTAACCTCAATAGCTATATGTGGGGCAATACTTTACTCGTCCTTGGGGCGATCGTTTGGGCTTTTTATGGGCTAGCGCAAAAGCAACTCTTACTAAATTTGCCTTCCACTTCGGTACTACTGTGCTTATACCTAAGTGCGGCGGTGCTATTTTCACCCCTAGCTCACCCCGAACGATTGCTAACTCTTTCAGGAATTCATCTATTAGCATTAATATTTTGCGCCTTAAATACGGTGATTGCCTATGGTGCATTTGCCGCCGCTCTTGAGCATTGGGAAGCATCACGGGTAAGCGTCATCCTCACCCTTGCCCCAATTGTGACCCTCACAGCCTCAAGTATCTTGCCAAGTTTTGTGCCTCAACTATTATCCCCATCGCCCTTAAGTTTTTTGGGGTGGATTGGGGCGATCGCGGTGGTGGTTGGCTCCATGACAACCTCTCTAGGAACAAATCTGCGTAATTAATTCGGATTTATATCACATTGAAAGTTTTCAAAAGATGAGTGGCGGCGCTTTGCGCCACCACTCATCTTTGGTTTGGTATAAGGTTCTGCGCCTCAAAATGGCTTCCTATAGGAAATCCAAGCTTTTTAAAAAAAATATTGGATTTTTTTTAAAAAGCTTGCATCAATGGCACATTTATACGCTATAGTTATTAACGCTGAAGTAATAAACAAAGCAAAACAGCTACATTCCTCAGTAGCTCAGCGGTAGAGCAATCGGCTGTTAACCGATCGGTCGCAGGTTCGAATCCCGCCTGGGGAGTTATAAAAGAGAGAGAGTTTATGCAACGCATAAACTCTCTCTCTTTATTTGATATAGCAATCCTAAATGAGTTGAAGCCCCATTTTTTCCACAAAAGAATGGGGATCTAATACCAAAACTGAAAATGGCTATGCCATTTTCAATTTTATATCTACAGTCACTTGAATTAGGACATAAAGCCCAAGAATTGACTGGCGGCGCTTCGCGCCGCCAGTCAATTCTTGGGCTTTATGTCCTAGTACATTTAGCGATAGCTATATTAGCACTAATAAAAACAGGGCTACATAGATGCTTGAATCCACTCAGTTGCTTTTTGAATGTCTAGGGGATGGGAGATAAAATAGCCCTGTACTTCAATGCTACTGCCACCTAGCCCTTCAAAGTAATTTAACTCTTGAGCGGTCTCTACACCTTCAATAATCACCCCCATACCGAGATTATTCGCTAAGCGTAAAATTGATTGAATAATTCTTTGGCTTTTCGCATCGGTAGCAACTCTGTTGGTAAAGCTGCGATCGATTTTTAAAACATCGATTGGTAAATTTTGTAAATAGCTAAAGGATGAATAACCTGTACCAAAGTCGTCGATGTATACCTGAACGCCAATATCTCGCAGTTGCTCTAATTTTTGCGAAGAAACTTCGATATTTTCCATCAAAATAGATTCTGTAATTTCTAGTTTGATCGAGCTAGGCAAAACTTCATTGTCCGTAATGATCGCCTGAATTCTTTCCACAAAGTCGAGTTGAATAACCTGAATCGTCGAAACATTGATTCCCAAAGTGAGCGCTCCCATTTCAGGAAAATTTTGCTGCCATTGATGTAACTGTTTGCAGGCTGTCTCAAAAACCCAATAACCAATTTGGATGATATCCCTACTATCCTCAGCAATTGGTAGAAACTCTAAGGGTGAAATTAAACCCTGTATAGGATGCATCCAACGCAGTAGAACTTCAAATCCTGTTAACTTATGTTGATGTAATGAAACTATCGGTTGATAAAGTAAATAAAACTCATGATTCACGATCGCTTGGTGTAGATCGGATTCTAATCGCCACCTTACCCTAGCCCCTTGGCTCATGTTGTCATTAAATACCGCTTTTCCACCTCCCCCCAGATTGCGAGAATGATGCATAGCAATATGTGCATCTCGCAGAATCTCATTGGCATAGATATATTCAAGGTCACTAATTGCAATACCGATACTAAAAGATATGAAGAGTTGGCAATCATCAACTAGAAATGGCTGTTTCAAACCCTCTAAAATTTGATCGGCTAAGGAAATAACCAGTTCTTCCCCCGTAGGCTCGTCCCCATTAATGTCCCTATTAATATTCTCGACCAGAATTGCAAACTCATCGCTATCGATCCGAGAGATAACATAATTGGCTTTATGATGGATCGTGATCCGATTACTAATTTCCTTTAAGAGGTCATTGCCGATAGATGAGCCAAAGCTTTCGTTAATGGTTTTAAAGCGATCGCAATCTATAAATAGAACAGCAAAATTGAAATTATGGTCAGTTTGAAATTTGGCAAATGCTATGTCTAAGGACTCCATAAATGAGTCGCGGTTTGGAAGACCCGTTAACGGATCGTGAAGTTGATTGTGGTGCAACTTGGCAATTATTTGATCTCTTTCGATTCTGATATCGTTGGACTTAACCAGCAGTTGCATTTGATGGATCGAAATTGCTAATTGGGTTCCCAGTCTCTCTAGCAATTCAATTTCCCAATTTTGCCAAAGGTTAGCATTATTGTATTGATGAACTATTAGGAGTCCCCATAGTTTTTTTCCCATCGGGATACCCACAGCGATCGCTGCATGTATGTTGAGACTGCGCAGGGACTCAGCAAATAGGGGATCGATGTTTGAATCATTGATATCATGAATAACTTGGCTAACACATTTTTGCAAACGATCTAGCCATGAGGGATTGGTGTAAATCGATGGAAGTGGTTGCCCTAGAAGTGAATAGCTCGGATCGCTAACAGATTCGTATTGAATAGGCTGAACATCTTCCTCAGTAAACTGACAAATAATTACTTGATCTCTTTGTAATAATTGGGATGTTTCCCAAACCGCAGTTTCCAGAAGCTCATCGATATCGATCGAATGTCTGAGATGGGCAAAGATCAAGGCTATTAAGGTATAAATTCTATCTTCATCGCTAAATTCTCTGATGAGATTAGCTTGATTTAGTTGTCTGACCCTCTGCTTAAGAATATTTATTTCTTTTTCGGTATTATCTAAGTAATTAACTAGGGTCTCTCCGATTGATTTAATATTTTGTAAATCATCTAATTGCTGCTGTGTTAATGTTTCTGATTCTCCAAGGCGATTTGCATAATTGAATAATGATAATAATGTCTCGGACAAATGTTCTTGCATATTTTTTCACAAAACATTTATGAATAAATTAAGTGACTGAGTATAGATAATTCAAATAAAAACTACAGCTTCGACTTCGCTCAGCTAGCTTACACCGAGGGCTGAGCGAAGTCGAAGCCCGTCTACAAGTTATTTAAAACAACTATA
>NZ_LIRE01000099.1 GCF_001402795.1 Pseudanabaena sp. 'Roaring Creek' | reverse complement strand
AAGTCGAAGCCTCTCACAACTCATTCAGGATTGCTATATAAAAATTGAAAATTGCCAAAATTGCCGTTTCATAGTCGCGGTAGGATAGAAAAATCGGGAAATATCTCAAACGATCCGAACCGAAAAACTATCAACAGCCCCACAGGGAATAAACAACTCAATAAACAACTTAATAAACAACTATGAACCGCAGCTTATTTATTGGAATTCTTGCCGTAATTGGATTAATGGTACTTGCAAGTTCCTTGCCAAATAGGTTTTATGGCGCTAACGATCGCAAGTTTATCGTTATTACCATCATTACCTGTATCGTTTCTGCACTTGGTTTAGCCGTATTTTTTAGCGTTCCTTTCCTAACCCACTAACCCCTGTTATTTAATGAAATTTTGATAAGATTCTTAATATTTTGCCATACTGGGATCGACGATATAGGCATAGGCATCAATGCCGCCATCGATATTTTTGACATTGGTAAAGCCCCGTTCGATCAGCCATTGACACATTTGCGCCGATCGCATCCCGTGATGGCACAAGACTAGGGTTTCTGTGTGGGGATCGAATTTTTCTTTGAAATCAGCAGCCCATTCCTCATATTCGCTTAGGGGTAAGATCGTAAAATCAGCGATCGCGGCGATTTCCACCTCATGCCGTTCGCGCACATCAATCAGTTGCAAATCTTGATGTTCTCCAGCCAAACGTTCGGCTAGCTCTTGGACGGTAATTTGGATGATAGACATACTGACAAAATATCTCTTAGGTATGAGTTAAAAACCTAACACAAGTCCCGCTTTTAGTTCAAACTTTAGATGATAGAGCTTTAGCTTTCACAATAAGTTAAATGATTGGGAAAAATCCTGCCAAGCAAGATGATTACCCAATTATTGATTTATCGATGATTTACCCATAAATTTATTTGTCTAGACCAATGAGCCAGCCCATTGAAGAATTGTTGAGAGATCTCAAAAGTGCCGATGAGGAGATACGCGAGCGAGCCACTCAGGGGTTATGGGAAATGTGGTTTATGCAGAAGGGGATGCAGGGATTACAGGTATTGCGTCAGAGCCAAATGATGGCGGATAGCGGCAATATCAGACAAGCGGAGTTAATGCTCACCCAATTAATTCTCTCCCAGCCTGATTTTGTGGAGGCATGGAATCGACGAGCCGTTTTGTTTTATATGCAAGGCGATTACAAGCGATCGATCAAAGATTGTCTGAAAGCGATTTCGCTCAATCCCTATCACTTTGGGGCGATTCACGGGCTGGGTTTATGCTATGCCGCGATCGGCAACTATAGCGAAGCGATCGCCACTTTCCATAGGGCTTTGGAAATTCAACCTTTCTCCCTCACCAACCAAAAGTTGATTCTCGAATGTACGGCTATGTTGAATTAATACCAATTCACAAAAGTGTTGTCACACTTTCGTGAATTGGTATAAAACTCCAAAGAGAGTTGCCGCGCGGAGCGCGGCAACTCTCTTTGG
>NZ_LIRE01000684.1 GCF_001402795.1 Pseudanabaena sp. 'Roaring Creek' | reverse complement strand
TAAGTAGCTAGGCATAAGTAAACTTAAAACCTAGAAGAGCATACCGCCCGCTGCGCGGGCGGTATGCTCTCTGGTTTTGGTTTTTAATTATGCCTAGCTACTTACATCTCTCTGAATCCCCAAATCTGAATCCCTAAAATCACTGTAGGATAGACTTAGTTGCTCCTCTGACATTACAACATGACTGCGATCGCCCCCATCCCCAATATTTCCTCAGCGCAAACCCAGATTATTGATTGGCAAGCGATCGCTAACGCTTTGATTGCAATCGTCGGCGATCGCTATGTTGTGCGCACTCGCGAAGAGTTAATCGCCTTTGAATGTGACGGACTGACCAGCTACAAACAACAACCCGCGATCGTCGTTTTGCCCCTTACTACCGAAGAAGTATCAGCCGTGGTGAAGGTATGCGATCGCTATCGTCTCCCCTTTGTAGCGAGAGGTTCGGGCACGGGTTTATCGGGTGGCGCGTTGCCCTTGCCTGACTCAGTCCTAATCGTCACCTCACGCATGAAAAAGATTTTAGCGATTGACATGGAAAATCAACGGGTAGTCGTGCAACCAGGAGTCATCAATAACTGGGTGACGCAGGCCGTAAGCGGTGCAGGATTCTATTACGCGCCCGATCCTTCCAGTCAGATCATCTGTTCCATCGGTGGTAATGTGGCGGAAAACTCAGGTGGAGTTCATTGCCTGAAATATGGAGTAACCACCAATCACGTCCTCGGCGCAAAAATCGTCCTTCCCGATGGCGCGATCGCCGATATTGGCGGCAAAATCCCTGAGAGTCCTGGCTACGATCTCACGGGGCTATTTGTCGGCTCTGAGGGAACCCTCGGAATTACCACAGAAGTCACACTCAAGATCCTGAAATCTGCGGAATCAATTCAAGTACTCCTCGCCGATTTTACCAGCGTCGAAGCCGCAGGAGCAACCGTATCCAATGTGATTGGGGCTGGCATCATTCCTGGAGGAATGGAAATTATGGATAATATGAGCATCAATGCGGTCGAGGACACTGTCGCCACCAATTGTTATCCCCGAGATGCGGCGGCAATTCTGCTAATTGAAATTGATGGATTAGAAATAGAAGTTGCCGAGAGTGCCAAACGAGTGGAAGCAATTTGCTATCAAAATGGGGCGCGAAATGTGACTACAGCGATCGACCCCGAACAAAGGCTCCGTCTTTGGAAGGGTAGAAAGGCAGCTTTTGCGGCGATGGGTCGCCTAAGCCCCGACTATTACGTTCAGGATGGGGTAATTCCGAGAACAAAGCTTACCTATGTATTGCAAGAAATTGAGAAGCTCAGCGAGAAATATGGTTATCATGTAGCCAATGTGTTCCATGCTGGCGATGGTAATCTGCATCCTTTGATTTTGTATAATAATGCGGAAGTTGGCGCTCTCGAAACTGTGGAAGAGTTAGGTGGTGAGATTCTGAAACTCTGCGTGCGCGTTGGCGGCAGTATTTCAGGCGAACATGGCATTGGCGCGGATAAAAAATGCTATATGCCAGAGATGTTTAGCCCGTCGGATTTGGAAACCATGCAATGGGTGCGCAATGCCTTCGATCCTAAGGGCATTGCCAATCCTACGAAGATTTTGCCAACCCCCCGCACCTGTGGCGAAGGGGCTAAGCCCAGCCACGATGCTAAGTATAAGATGATGGAACGCTTTTAGAAATGTTTAGGGACTTGCGAGAAAATAAGATGCCAATCCAGATTTGCCAGGATCGTTGGTGCGGCTCCGCTGCACCAACGATCCTGGTTTTATATTTGGTACTTCATTAAGTCGCAAGTCCCTTATATCGCTTGATAAGCTGTAGGCGATCGCTTGGTGACAGGATACTATTTGGGCACTGGTCAGTTAAAGCGTGATCGACATATTTGCACTTTTTTGTTGGCATGAAATGGGCATTTCAGAATCCATCCCCCATTAGCTGACCAGTGCCGAATTGGTATAAGATTGCTGTGAACTATAGAATTGCTTGCTAAATTTAAAAATCAAAAATTCTTTAGATGCATAACCTCATTACAGATTAACTATTGCCTTGAGTCAAATCCTTCCTAAGTCTTTATACCTGCATATTCCATTTTGTAAAAGACGTTGTTTTTACTGTGACTTCGCAATTACTACTGGCGGGGAAAATTTGAAACAGCAATATGTTGATGTTCTCTGTCAAGAAATTATACTTACTATCCAACAGATTCCACCTAAGGCGAAGTTGCAAACAATCTTTTTTGGTGGTGGCACTCCATCTTTGCTAACCGTCCAACAGGTTGCCCAAATCTTAGAAACGATCGCTAAATACTTTACGATCGCTACCGATGCGGAAATATCTTTAGAAGCTAACGCGGGAACTGTTAGTACGGAAAGTTTACAAGGATATCGAAGTTTAGGGATAAACCGCATTAGTCTTGGCGCACAGGCTTTTCAGCAGGAATTATTGGATGTTTGTGGGCGAGGGCATACGGTAGAGGATATCTATGCAGCAGTTGACTCAATTCAAAAAGCTGGGTTTGAGAACTTTAGTTTAGACCTAATTTCTGGACTTCCCCATCAATCGATGGCAGATTGGGAATTCTCTCTAAGATCGGCGATCGCTCTACAACCGACCCATTTCTCCATTTACGATCTCATTGTTGAGGAAGGGACGGCATTTGGCAAACGCTATCAAGCAGGCGATCGACCATTACCCTCAGAATCGCTAACCGTCGAGATGTATCTTGCTGCCCATCGGTTGATGACTGCTAAGGGGTATGAACATTACGAAATATCTAACTATGCGAAGCCTTCCTATCAAGCTCGACATAATTTGACCTATTGGTACAATCAACCCTTTTACGGCATGGGTATGGGGGCAACTAGTTATATTAACCGTCAAAGAATCGATCGCCCCCGCAAAATACGCCTCTATTTTGATGCTATTGCGCAATGGAAGTCAGAGGGAATTGGCTTTACGGCTCCCACAATTACGCCTGCGGAGGAGCTAATGGATACATTAATGCAGGGATTGCGATTGGCGGAAGGATTGAGTTTGAACGCTCTGGTTACCGCTTTTGGGAGGGAACTATGCGATCGCGCCTGTGAATGTCTGGAGCGCTATCGCGATCGCCATTGGGTCGAGTTTGTCGAATATTCGGAAGATATACGGATTATGTTAGTTTCTCCCGATGGTTGGCTATTTTCCAATATCATCATTGCTGACTTATACGATAATTTATAGCTCAAACCCCAAGAATTGATTGGCGGCGCGAAGCGCCGCCAATCAATTCTTGGGGTTTACAGCAATTATCGCTCAAACCAAAACAAAGAAGATTTTTGAAAGCTTTGCTAAGCAAAGCTTTCAAAAATCTTCTTTGTTTTGGTTTGAGCGCAAAGCGTTGTATGTCCTCATACAGGCGATTTATACCAATTCACGAAAGTGCTGTCACACTTTCGTGAATTAAACACCAAACCCAGTAAGGTTTTGAGATTTTCAAAATGGCGTTGCCATTTTGGGAATTGGTATTAAGTGGCGAGATATCCCTGAAGCTGCGATCGCAAAGACTTATAACTCAAGTCATCAGCATCGGATATCGTCTCGATTACTAATCCCAGCGATCGCTGATTGGGAACCGATACTGGAGTCGCTTTTCCTGAAGCTTGCCACAATAGCCATCGACTGCCCAAAGGTAAATAGGCAATACTATCAGTACTGTGGGAGATCCACACAACAGGGAGATCGGGAAGATCCTTGAGAATATCGGTAGGAGGTACCGAGTGGTAAGCAATATTCACCGCAGCCAATGTTTCTAAGACAGCCCGATCGCTTTGGACGATCCCTGTATCGTTTGTCCATAGGCGCACGCTTAGCTTGGATTTTTGGGCATAAAAATAGAGAGAAGCTGCGGCTACTACCGCTTCCTCAAAGGCTTCAGGCTGCCATCCTGCGGAATTGTCGAGGGCGATCGCTACTTCCTGTCCTCCAAGGGTTACTTCCAATTCGCGCACCCGTAATTCCCCAAATTTGGCACTAGTACGCCAATGGATTAATCTAGTCGGATCGCCCCATCGGTATGGACGTAAAGTTTTGGTTAAGCCTTCCGATGCATTGCTGTAGTTATGTTCGTCGCTATATTGACGGGGACTGGTGTCCTGTCCTAACTGGTCAACCAAGGGACAGCGATCGAGGGGGATTACCCTGGGATAAACGATCACCTTTTGTCCTGATGGACAGACACGACGACTGCGAAACAGTCCCAAAGGGCTAGATGTAGCGATTTCCGTCGATCTAAATAAAAATATACCGCGCTTAGTAGCTTTGGCTTCGTAGCTCCAGCGATATTCTTGCAGGGGGGCAATTATCTCAATTACTACATCCTGTTGCAGAATATTGGAAAGATTTTCTGGCAGTATATCGCTGACTTCGAGCAGTTTTTTCTCAGTCCGCCCCGTATTTTGAATCGTCAAATCCATCCACAGATCGTCACCGACACTTACAGGATCGATGGGCGATCGCTTTACCACCATTTCTGCTAGCAAGCGCTTGGGCATTACAGCCCCCACAATTAACAATGCAAAACTTACGCCACTAATGACATACAACCAACCCGACAGCGTATTCGTTGCCGCCATAAAGAAGAAGATCGTAAAGGTGCTATACATTCCCCCAATAAATTCTGGTGTAGCAAAGCGCCATTCGAGCCACTTAAAGAAACGTGCGATCCTAGATGGAGGCTTTTGCCGAGAATTCCGTTGCTTGCGATCGCTGGAGCTACTTGACATATAGGTTTTTGGGCTTATTCTAACGCACAAAGTAAGATTCTCAATTTAAAGTGTCGAGAGAGCATTTACCAAAACTAAAATAGCGATCGAGCCAGCATAAAATTTGAAAATGAATCTCGCAAAATAAAATACTGACATTACGGTTACTCCTCAGCTCCTTCACTCTTGATTTCGTATTAGACTTTCACAGATATAGACGTGATTTTTGTACTTAACTTTGTACTTAACTTTGTACTTAATATAGTAATCCTACAGCAATTATCGCTCAAACCCAAACCAAGGAAACTTTTGAAAGTTTCCTTGGTTTGGGTTTGAGCGCAAAGCTAGGACATAAACCCCTAAAGATGAGTTGCGGCGCAAAGCGCCGCAACTCATCTTTAGGGGTTTGATTTGTCCTCACTATCTATTACGTTGCTATAGTTTAAGGATGGGCAGCACGTCGTCAATCCTTAACTATTTAGCACTACCAGATAAACTTGCTAGGGTAGTCTTGAGAGTTAGAGGATTCAAAGTTTCTAGATCTTGCTGAGGATGTCTGAGTAAAAGCGATCGCATAGACTCTGCTAAACCTACAACATAAGTAAAATCAGCCCCTGCAATACTTTCAAACTTCTCGAAATCTGCATCCGTTAAATTAGCTGATCGCAAATCTACCCCAGCTAAATTTGCGCCATTTAATCGAGCATTCTGCAACGAAGCTCCAACTAAGCAAGCGCGACGCAAATCTGCTTGTACTAATTTCGCTCCCCTCAAATTTGCCCCAGACAAATCTGCTCCTCCTAAATATGCGCCCAAAAAGTTAATCCCCTGTAAATCTGCATTTTTGAGATTAGCTGTATTAAATGGCGCGCCATTTAAGTTGGCTCCTGGACCCACAGCTCCTGATGATTTATAGGCAAACCCTTCTGGGAAAATTGTTTGACTATCATATAAAGCTCCCTGCAATTTAGTCTCTAGCAGATTTGCACCAGACAAATCTGCTCCACATAAATTGACACGATACAGACAAGCACCTTGTAAATTTGTTTGTCGTAAAAGTGAATGACTTAGATCCGCACTACGCAAATCCACTCCACTTAAATCTGCCATAGTCAAGTTTGTATGAGCGAGATTCGCCCGAACAAGAATTGCTTTATGCAAATTTGCCTTGCTTAAGTTTTGATCGCGCAGATCACACTGATAAAGATCGACCATTCTCAAGGAATGCCCTAACTTAATCGCATCTAAAATCTCTTGATATTTATATTGTTCTGTATGTTCTTTCATGATTGTAAGGTCTTAACGGAAATATTTTTTGATCAGTGGTTCAGAGGTTTAGCTACTTAGTTTATGACAATCTTTTGTGATTAAACCCAAACCAACAAATTTTTGGAAATGATTGCTATGCGACCCTTGCCAAAGATTTGTTGTGTTTGCTTGAATGCAATAGCTTCGTTATATGGCGGTTCTAAATCATTTGTAGATTTTTTGGTTTGTGGAATCGCTCCCCTTGGGGGGGCGATTCCACAAACCATTTAGGATTGCTATAGTATTTCCATCTTTCGGTAAAAAATGGAAATATTATATTATAGAAGATTAACTTAAGGAGAAGTTAAGTGCTAGTACCGCCAATGACTATGATGGATTTCTTTCGCAAGAGCGAGGGAATCTGGTTTATTCATCGTACCGTTCATCATTTTGATGCGGTCAAAGATGAGTCGGGGGAATCCAAGATTCATATTAAAGTCTTGCCCCGCAACGATCAGAGAGTTAAAAACATCTGTGAAGCTCAGGGGAGGGAAGGACAATTTTCGGAAGCGATCGCTTCTGGGGGAGCCAGTTTTATGTGGCAAGCCCATGAAGAGGGGGGACAAGAACCAAATCCCGATCAAGCTGCCATATTAGTAGATATACCGGATGATCAAACAGGTCGTTCGGGCAAACTTTTACGCAATCAAGGCTATGTCGAAAAAATTCCTGTAATTAGTAGATATTGGTTTGGACAGGATGGAATCTTAACTATTGATACAGAATATGACAATAATCAAGGACAAGAACGCTGTTGGTTTATTACTGATGATTTTCGAGTTCGAGTTAGCACCATTAGAATGATGAACGGCGTATATTTAATGACCTACTGCTCTGAGAGGCGTTATCTCAGTGATGCAAGTTTGCTATAAATCCAAAGAGGGGGTAGCTTTGCACCACCCCCCCCTCTTTGAACCACTTTGGCTTTTATAACTAAGTACAGAACAAAAAATCAAAAATAGAAAAGCCAAAGTGGTTCCGAAACCGTTGCCAAGTAAATTAAGTGCCATTTTGCCTATTACCTGACCATTATAGCTGTCGCCAAGTCTAATAGGACA
>NZ_LIRE01000683.1 GCF_001402795.1 Pseudanabaena sp. 'Roaring Creek' | reverse complement strand
AAGCAGAACCACTGTATAAACAAGCCATTGCACTGATGCAAGAAATTTTAGGCGAGCGCCATCCCAATGTCGCCACCAGTATCAATAACCTCGCAGGGCTGTACGAATCGCAAGGGAGATATGAAGAAGCAGAACCACTGTATAAACAAGCCCTTGCCCTGAGACAAGAAATTTTAGGCGAGCGCCATCCCGATGTCGCCTCCAGTATCAACAACCTCGCAGCGCTGTACGAATCGCAAGGGAGATATGAAGAAGCGGAACCACTGTATAAACAAGCCCTTGCCCTGAGACAAGAACTGTTAGGCGAGCGCCATCCCGATGTCGCCTCCAGTATCAACAACCTCGCATTGCTGTACAAATCGCAAGGGAGATATGAAGAAGCAGAACCACTGTATAAACAAGCCCTTGCCCTGAGGCAAGAACTGTTAGGCGAGCGCCATCCCGATGTCGCCTCCAGTATCAACAACCTCGCAGGGCTGTATCGTTCGCAAGGGAGATATGAAGAAGCAGCCACCCTTTACATGAAAGCACTAAAGATTCTGGAAGTTTTGCTAGGTCTGGAGCATCCAAATACAAAAACTGTTCGCAATAATCTTAAGTCTTTACGCGATCTACAAAACTAAGGAATATTAAACAGGATGGACAAGGCAGATACCAGAAAGGTGATCGCTAAATTAGCGATCGCCTTTCTGGTTGATGGGGTGGTTTAGACTATTTTGCTAAACTGCTAAACAAAATCAAAGCTTGATAAAAGTCCAGCTTGGTAAAACTTGATCTCTAATGAGTCTGAATATTCACCAAATGCATCCTCAGCCTCTTCATAGGTTTTAAATACACCAGAAAGACGAATACCTCTTGAACTGAAGATGTAAAAGCCATCCTCTTTCATGCCTATGTCAGAGCATCTTTTAGTGTCATGGAATCTAAGCTTTGCCATTAGATTTTTTGTAACGCTACACAATCTATTATTACTTAGTCTGTAATGGTAATTAAGCACACCAAATAACCAAGAGAGGCGATCGCTAAATTAGCGATCGCCTCTCTTGGTTATTTGGTGTCGTCATTGGTGAAGGTAGCAAATCAAGCCTGTTTCCTGTTAACCATTTCAATCATTAGGCGGATATTTTCTGCTTGGACTTTCGCGGCTTCGGCTTGAATTTGAGCGGCGACTGAGAGGCGATCGATGTTTAAGGCTTGCTGCTTGGTGATTTCCTTAATTTCTACCAGTTCAGTGTGGAGGGTTTCGCGTTGCTCTTTGGCTTCTTCGCTGACGCTGTGGATTTCGGCTTTGATATTGGGCAATTCTAGATATAGAGCCTCAATCAGCTTGTTAATTTGTTCGCCTTGTTGATCGATCTTGTCAGCAATCCGCTCCACCTTGTCGGCAAATCGGTCTAATCGTTCATCTGTCCATCTTTCAGTCATTGGTTTATTTTCTTGTCTAACTTGATTTTATGTGATTCGGATTGGAATGATTCATAACCGCACAAAATCGCTAAATTAGCGATCGCCTTTCTTATTGTTTAGTTTGGTGTGGTTATTTTTGTCTAGCTAGCCAGTCCTTGAACTCATGATACTTCGCCCACCTTGCCGAATCTGTCGAAAATTCGCCTCGATGCTGCGGCAATGTTCCCCATGCGGCGCGTTGCGCCGCCTCGAACTCTTCGATTTTTTCGAGTAGTTGAGCATTATCGGTTGCTTGAGAAACGGGGGCAATGCTTAAAGCTGGCTTACCAGTAATTGCGGTTAGCTCTTGGCTGATATCGTCGGGATTAAGGCAAAGTTGATTAAGTTGAGCCTGTTTGATTTTGCCTCCGTCAACTTGTCGCGCCAAACTTAGCAAAGTATCCGCTAAGTATTCGGGGATTCTGATCACCTTGTCGGCAGGTTGTGACCATACAGCCTTAAAGGTTGGATTCCCTCTCTTTTTTGGTACTTCTGTCGTCATCGCTTCTAAAAAATAGTGTAACGCTATTCATTAAACAGCAATAACCACAAAAAAGCAATAGCGTAACGCTATTTATTGTCACGTTACGCTATTGCTTTTAATTTGGTGCGATTTACAAAATTGTGACGTGGTTTTCTGGTACGTCTAGCACTTGACCGCAATGGGTTTTTATAGTGCAAATCTTGAAGGTTAACCCGTCCAATTCTTCTTTTGAACGCTTCAAAACTGTGCAAAGTTTGCCATTGTACCAAGCCTCTGAAGTGCTTAAAATCTGCTTAGGTTTTGTGCTAGCTGGTACGGTTGCGACACTGCCTAAAATATTGAGGCTAAGTTGTCTAGAGGTAGCCTGTTGTTGGACTGTAGTTTGCGCTGGTACTAGATCGGGAATGAGTGATAATTGCATAAGGTTTAATCCTGATTGTAAAAAAAATGTTTTCAAAGCGATCGCCTATCTCATAAATAGGCGATCGCTGTTTGTTGCACTACACAGATCGAGATTTTATAAATCTCGCAACTGCTAGCAGGTTTTTAAAAGACCAAATGGCTAGGCTATCCATATCGAAAACAATGTAGCCCTGTGGATAGTAAGCTTTGTTTTCGTAAATAGAAGCGTCAAGAGAAATACGGTTAAAGGCATGATCGAAATAGCATCGTTTTGATATTGCTTGTGAGTGCAATTTTGCTATCTCTTGATGCTCAAAGTTAACCTCAAAATAAATAGAAAATCTATTGTCGCAGGAAGAAAAAGATCTATATTCCATTAGCTTTTTTGATTGGCTTGAATAATTGCGTAACGTTATTCTATGCATCTATTTTGTGACTGTCAATAGCGTTACGCAATTATTTTAAAGATCCTATAAATTGCGTTACGCTATTGACCTATAATCTTAACCTATGTAGAATAAATAGCGTAACGCAATTTATAAAAGCAATGAGTCAGCTACATTTTTTCAATCCAACACAAACCACGCTCGATCTAGATATCCCTAAACGTGGCAATCCAAATTTTAAAAACAAATATTTGTCAGGTACTACAAAACCGATAAGAATACCGATCGCACATATCTCTAAAGTTCAAACTTATATAAAGGCTTTAGAAAATAATCAATTATTTATTACTAATCAAGAAGTTCAAAAAATTAATATTAGAGAATTGGTTTTAAATCCAAAACGATTTCAATACAAGCTTATACATGGTGCAAGCGGATCTACGGGTAGCTTGAGAGAGGTTAAGCAATGGGATGATAATCTAGCTGGGTTGATACTGGTTTGGCTCGATCCTGATGATGGGAAAACATATGTGATTAATGGTCACAACCGTGTGACACTCGCTTTAAATTTGGGTATAGAGCTTTTATGGGTTAAGTATATAAATGCTAGTAATGCCATAGAAGCAAGGGCGATCGGCGCGTTAGCGAATATCGCAGACGATAAAGGCAATGCTATAGACGCTGGTAAGTTCTTCAGAGATATGGGATACAGCTCTGATAACTTGCCTAAAAATATTGACCTTACTAAGACTGTCTGCTCACAAGGTTTAGCACTTGCAAGGCTTTGTGATGAGTTGTTTATGCAAGTGGTTAACGGTGATATCTCTACAGCGATCGCCGTTGCCATTGGTGAAAACTTACCAGATCGCGATCTTCAACTTGACTTATGGGAGTTACTGAAATCTCGCAAGAATGTAAAGGCCGATCTAGTTTGTGAGTTATGCCAAGTTGTCACCAATGCCAAAAAGTCTCATGCAGACAATAGCGTTACGCTATTTGATTTAGGTAGCTTTATGGCAAGTAACGCAATCTACTTAGCGGAATTGCAAGCCTATATCAAACAAAGATTATCTAGAGATCGCCGTTTATTTCGTACTGTGGCAAAGTCTCGCAATGCGGAAAGTTTGAGCCGTGCTAATAACCACATTGACCGAGATAAATCTGCACAAATTGCTGATGAGAGCGATTACATTTTGAGATTATTTGATGAGTTAAAGGCTTATAAAAATAGCGTTACACAATTGCTAAATGAGTTCGCCGATCGGTTAGGCAATGGCGAAAATTGTAATGATGACTGCTATATAGCTGTTTGCGAATATCTAACCAGTGTGACTTTGCGAGACTTGGCAGCATAGCAAGGCGATCGCTAATTTGGCGATCGCCTTCATCGTTAAGCCTGTTTTCGGTTGAGCATTTCGATCATTAGTCGGATGTTTTCTGCTTGGGTTTTGGCGGTATCAGATTGGACTTTGACCGATTCGGCTTGAGCTTGGGCGGCGAGTGCTTGAGCTTGGGCAGCACTGGCATAGCGATCGGCGGTTAGGGCTTGCTGTTTAAATACTTCTTTAAATTCATACAACTCGTTTTTGATGTCTACTACGTCATTGGCTACGACATCGTTACGGGTATAGAGATGCTCAACTAGGCTGTTGATGTTGGTATTTGTAACCCTTGTTTCTTCTATCAAAACTTGCACTGATTGAGTCAGCGCTATTAATGCAGCTTCTAGCCTTGCTGGTTCGTTATCTTGTGTCATTTGCCAATCTCGCTTTATAAATTTTGTGAGCCGTTGAAAGCTTTGCTGTACATAGGCTTTATCTGTTTGCAGGTAGATTTTGTGCAGTTGTAAAATTGCTAAATTAGCGATCGCCTCTTTTGGTGTCCTCATTTATGAGGGTAGCAAACTTTATCGTTTAGGTGGCTGTTTGAAATGAATGCCAGTTTTATTTTTGAGATTCACTAAGTCACGATCCACCGAATTGACTTTGTTATTTGCTGGTTCAGACTTGGCTTTATCAACCGATTTTTTGGAAGGCGGATTATTGATGAGGTCATAGCCATGAAATATATAAATACTGACTACAGCCCATGTAAAAGCAACTCCCGCCGAAAACACCTCTAAGTCTTGCAGGTAGCGACCAGTGTAACGAGATGAATTTGGGATAAAGGGTGAGGTGATTACTAGGGCTATCAATATTCCGAAAAACATCACCACATAGGATAAAGCTGCCTCTTTGATGCTTGAGGGTGATGGTATTTTTTTAGCCCATCCCTCTGGCTTGTTCCCCAACAGCCAACAGTGAATATAGGCATAAGCAATGAATGGTAAAACCAATGCGATCGCGAGAGTGAGTAAAAACAGACTTGGATTTGTATTACCAAAAAGTAAGAATTTCCCATATCTCCCAGAAAATATTAATCCCCCACTCATCAGGCTAGCTATACCTATGAGAATGCTGACCCGTAACCAGCTAACGCTCCTCGGCATCCATGCAGACATATCAACTCCTTGCTTAAAGTTGCAATCTATTTTGTTAATTCAGAAAAGATCTGTTCCCTAGTTATTTCCTCATTAACTAAGCATTTAATCATAACATTTTTAGCCTTTTCTGGTAATACTTGGATTAACGTCCTACAAGAAAGGCGATCGCTAAGTTAGCGATCGCCTTTCTTTGTTCCTTTGCATCTCTTAAAAGATAGAGCTAAACCCTAAGCATAAAGACAAACAATATTTGTGGTTTGCTAGAGGTGATTTTTAGAGCAAGTTTGACTGTCTGGTTGCAGGAATGAGATCAAAGCAAGAAAAACATTAGCCAAAAAATGATCGATGTTTTTGCTCCCTTTCTCAGACTTAGATTTTCTAAATCAGATATTAATGACGAATCAGATTGATTCAAATCCATCTTGGTTCCTATCCGATCAATCATCTCATTCAGCTCCTCTTCTGAGCCGTTCTCATCCGTTAGGAGTTGATTCCGACTACTTTTCGATCTCTTTCCGATCTGCTTCCGATTGCTAACTGATCCGCTTGTCGGATCAGTTATGCGACTTTTGGGAGTGGGATACTCTCCAGCTCGTCCGCTACAAGAGCGACATACATGTGTCTCGCTTCGGATGGCATAGCTCTCAATATGCTTACTAGATTATCCGCCTTTATATCTCTGGAATTATTCCTGTAACGAGATATTGTCTCAGCGGCGACTCCACTCAGTTCAGCCAGTTGCTTTGCCTGTAAATCAAAATGATTGATGACGTAATCTAAAGCTTTTCCTGAGTTCATATTTTTTTCTTTCACGTCTTGACGATTTAGTCAATAAGCATATTTAAGCACAGACTTAAGAAACTGGTATTTTGTTGCAACTTTAGTCAATTAATTTAATCCTAAAGCTAGGTATTGACGATTTCGTCAATCATGCCTATCCTGCAAGAAAGCAATTGACGTTTTCGGCATTTACATGACAAAAGAACAGTTTATGAAGAAGTCTCTGATCGAACTTCAAACATTGACTGGTATTGATAACGCCCAATGGTGTCGCTATCTAAAACACCGTCAAGGGATGAGTGTCAAGACTTTGAGGAAGGCAGCTTCAGGGCTGCAAATGAAGGAGCAAGATTTGATTGAGGCGATTGAGGCTAGACGGTCTGCTTCTAAAGATGGTCGCTACGATGTGCGGAGGCTGAGTGCATGAGTACTTTGTTTTCGCCTAACGAGTTGGCTGAGGCTAAGCAGACCTATCTGCAAGCCACTGAAAGGCAACGAGATCCAAAGACATCAATCAAAGAATGGCTAGAGCTAGACATCAAGCGTGAAGCTGTCCTCACTCAGATAGCACTCATCAAAGGCTTCATTCAAACCATCCCCGCTGACGGATTGCTCGCCACCAAAGACTGGGCGCAAACCATCGACTTTATCCATCAAATCAATGCCTAACCCCCTAGAAATCAAATTCTTTATCAGCAAGGTATTCATCCATGACAATCGCACCCGTAACTAAGCCTTTGCCCTCAGACATAACCGCCGAAATTATCGAGCTTCCTACCATTTCCAAGGCTTTGCTATTAAACGAAATAACCAGCGAAGTTTTAGAAGCGATCGACGGGTTTGAGATTCTCTCTCTCAGTGCCACAACTACCCAATGGCTCAAAGCCCTCAACGTTTCCGAGAGCCTAATCCTCGTCCAGACCCTAGCCCGACTGATTACCGACGAAGTGAAGAAATGAGAGCAATCTCGCTAGCACTTCTCCTCCTCGCCGCCCACTAAGAACCAGCCCAAAGTTACAGCCAAGCCCCTCGCGCTTGCGCTGACTCCAGAAAACACGATACTCAAGTAATCCCCCATGCTACAACCTGACAACGAAGCTTTAGAGCAGCCCCTCGACAACCTCAAGCGAATCAACGAGCTAGAGGAACAAGTCAAGCAATTAGAAGCTCAACACGCAATCGCCTTAAAGCAAGCCCAAACCACTCATATCAACGCTTTCAATCAATTTAAAGATGATGTGATTGTTTGCCTTAAAGCCCTTGAGTTAGTGGCGATCGCCTCACACCGTCACGGACAAATCGAGCTATCTCACAAAGTCCGTGATTTCAGGATGAGCCATCTCAAATCGATCATCAAAAATGCATTGCTTGATTTTGGCGATCGCCGAATTTCCTACGGCTATGACGACGACTTCTAGACGATACAGGCTAGATGAGCCGCTTTGCCTTGCCAAAGGCATCACCCGAAATAAGCAAGTCTGGCTAGAAGAAATTCAGCCCCAAGAGAAAGGTTTTCTCTTCACCGAGAAATACCGACAAGTAAGCCTAATCAAGCTACTCAAACTTTTACCAAAGCCCTAAACCTATGGAAAACAATCTATCCCCAGCCGAATTGGTTCAAGCCTATCTACAGGAAAAACATCGCTTTGAATCTCTATCCGATCAATTGACAGAATCTAAAGAGCGTAGAGATGCCTTTGAGCATGATATTCGCCGCCATTTGATTGAACCTCATGAATACAATCCTTTACTCATAGAAGGCAACATCCTTGTCCAGCTTATTGACGGCTATCTAAGCGTTTCTTCTGTAACCAAGCTTTAACCAATCACGCGATCGCCTAATTACCACTGGTGCAATTAGGCGATCAAACCCATCAAATCAAAGCTATGGCAAAAAACAAAAACAATCGATTTATTCAGTGTTATAGATGCCAGATGGAAATAGACCTTGCATCTCAAGAGGTCAGAGAGGTTAAGGCTTGTAACTGGTGTGGTAGTCGAGAGTTTTTACTTGACCTGACTGCTCATCAAGCTTCTTTTATGTATTCCATCAATCCAGAAACTAACGGAAAGAGATTACGCAAAGGTGATTACCATGCCGATGAATCGCAAACTTTACCCTCATAACTGGGAAGCGATCGCCTTTTCCATCAAAGAGGCAGCCAACTGGACTTGTCAAAACTGTGGCAGACCATGCCGAAAGCCCAAAGTTGCATGGGTTGATTTTGTTCGGTGGCTATTAGACCAAGGCGAAACGGGATGGTATAACGACACCTCAGACTACATCTCTTGTGATGAGACAGGCGAATGGGGATACAAAGAACGCCCCCACAGATTTACCCTCACCGTTGCCCATCTCAACCACAAACCTGAAGATTGCCGCACCGAAAACTTAAAAGCCCTCTGCTTCCCATGTCATGCCAGATATGACACAGCACAAATGAAACTCAAAAAACGGCTCAAAGCCGAGCGTTTAGGACAACTGACCCTGTTATAAAACAATGCCCTCAACACAAATAATTGATGAACTATCTCAAGCTCATCTCAAGGAATGGGAACAAACAGACCCCGATATAGTGCGGATGAATGTCCGCACTGTGACCGATGAGCGCACAATCAGCTATCTCCTAGGCTGGAAAACTGGACGCTGGAAAAGCGGATGGAAAAACGGCGGCGGTTGGGCGGTTTGGGGTGATAGTCTCGGACGAAACACCGAATATTCGGGACTCCAATTTAAGCCCGACAGTCCCAGAACTGTTACCAATGGCGACAAAGAGAAAATCTTTAAGTACGAATCACCCATCAAATCCAACAAAGAAGCGCCCCCCGAACCACTATTTTTAAAAATTCCCGATCGCATCTGGGAAAAAATAGCCCAAAAATGGGAAGTTCCGATCTTGCCCGATGACTATCCCCAAGGCTTCTGGCAATGGGTTAAAAATAATAGCCTTGTGCCTATCATTCTCACCGAAGGAGCAAAGAAAGCAGGCGCAACTATTACTAATGGTTATGTCTGCATCTCTATCGCAGGTGTTAGTACTGGTCAATTTCATGGGCGCATCAATCCGATGATTAAAGATTTCATCGGGACCGGGCGATCTGTTTACCTTGCATTTGATAGCGAT
>NZ_LIRE01000682.1 GCF_001402795.1 Pseudanabaena sp. 'Roaring Creek' | reverse complement strand
AGGTTGGGCTGAACGTATCATCGTATTATGGTGTTTCATGAAAGTTAGAATTCTTACTTTAATATTAAATATAAAATTCTAAAACCTGCGGCGCGCGCGGCGCATGCGCCGCAGGTTTTATACCAAAGCTCAAAATGGCGTAGCCATTTTGAGCTTTAAAAACCCTTACTAGGTTTGGTTTTTAATTCACAAAAGTGTTGTCACACTTTCGTGAACTGGTATTAGCTCTGGATTTTAATTATGCTGAGGTACTTAGCTGGGCATAATTAAAATTAAAAACCGAAAAGAGAGTAACGTTCGCTACGCGAACGTTACTCTCTTTTCGGTTTGAGCGCAAAGCGCTGTAATTATGCTGAACTACTCAACGATCTTAACGATCTGAGCGTCGGTTGTTATTCGTAGAATTATTATTTTGCCAGTTATTGGAGTAGTAATTATGGCTCGAACTTCGATCAGCAACGCGTTGTTCGTTTTGCCTCCAATTCGCCGCACGTTCGCGCTCCCTTCTTTCGGCTAAACGTTGTTGTTCCCGTCTTTCCTCCGCACGTTCGCGCTCCCTTCTTTCGGCTAAACGTTGTTGTTCTTGTCTCTCGGCAAAACGTTCACGTTCTCTTTGTTCGGCGATGCGACGCTCTTCCCTGAGACGCTCTTCTTCTCTGCGATGCCATTCTGAATTGCGTTGTTCGACGATTACGGGATGTTGTTCGACAATCACTTGCGGTTGGTAAACTGGGGTGGGATTGCCGATGCTTATGCTAGTGCCTTGACTGCCAGTGTTAAACGATACATCGGCGGAGGCAGCCGTGGGATGAAAAGCGATCGCGCCGATAGTCGTGGCACATAGCAATACTATAGTTGGGAACTTCATGATTGATGCCAATGAGGGGATTTACAGAGGTTTAGACTTGCAGCGAATGAAAAGGTTCAAATTGATTTTTTTTGTAAGCCACAGCATTGGAAGTTGGCTTAAATATCCTCTTATACCAACTCCTGAAATGGCATTGCTTTTTTGGGAATCTCAAAACTTTACTGGGCTTGTTTTTTAATTCACTGAAGTGTTAGTTCACTTCAGTGAATTGGTATTAAATATCATGAGATTACATTGCTTTTATGCAACCCAGTCAAACAGACGATCTTCCGTTAGCCGTGATGATGGTTGGCTTTCATTTGTTGTAGTTGGGTGCGTTGTTCTGGAGTCAAAATTGCAAGGCTTTGGTCTCTAGAACTCTTGTGAATATTCTTGATTTGTTGTTTTTGGTCGGCGGTGAGGTTCAGTGATTTCCATACGCCTTTGCGATCGCCAGATTGTTTTGCAGTCGCGAGTTGAGCGAGTTGAGCGTCCGTTAAAACAGCCTGTACCTGCTGTTTGGTGTTGGTATGAATAGTTTTCAGTTGTTGTTTTTGGTCGTCGCTCAAATTAAGCTTTTTCCATCCACCGTCATGATGCTTCTGGGTAGTTTGTACGCCTTGGTCGGGACTCGTTTGTGCGGAAACAATGCTAGGAATGGCGATTCCTGCTAGGGTTGTCGATAACATTGCAACGGCGAGAACGCGCTTGAAATTGTTAAACATAATGAGTATTCCTAATTTAGTCGATCTTGCGATCGCTTACATAGGCTTAGACCTTCGCGATTTTGCTCAAGGTTCAATATATACACCGATCTCATGCTTTCGGGTGAGACAACTACTAGTTTTTTGAGCTCGCTCGTTGTAATGGACTTGCTATTACAGCGCTTTGCGCTCAAACCCAAACCAAGGAAATTTTTGAAAGCGTTGCTAAGCAACGCTTTCAAAAATTTCCTTGTGGTTCTTTCGATCGATAATTGCTGTAATTAAAGTACCTGTGGCTTCGACTCCGCTCAGCCAACGTTGGCTGAGCGGAGTCGAAGCTAGATAACTGGGTGGGACATTTTTTATCCGCAAGTGCCTAAGGTTAAGCCCTAAAGATGAATGACGGTGCGAAGTACCGCCACTCATCTTTAGGATTTTGATTTGTCCTCGCTATCTCTTACGTTGCTATATAGCTGCGTTAATTTGAGAGCTATGGACTGATAACGTTCGACTAAATTTGGAGGTTCCAGCACCTTAGCATTATGTACAAACTGATTAACCCAGCGACAAAATTCATTGAGCGATCGCTCTGGTAATGCCACGTTGTAATCGATATAATTGGGTTTTCCTCGCTTATCAATAGATTGGGAAATATGCCTTTTATCTCCTTCTTCGATAAAAGCAATTACAGGTGTAAAAAAACGCACCTTGACTTTAATGTATTCCAGATTTCCCTCGATCTCCTGCGCTTGCTCGATGGGTTTGCCGAGAAACAAGCCCCAACCTTTTTTAAACAGATTCATTGCCACAGTTAAACTTACTTTTTGCGGTTCAGTTCCTCTTGCTTGATTGAGGAATTGAATATGATCGGTAAAGCGATCGATTCGTTCGATTTCTAAATGACCTTTATCGATATATTCGTAAAGCAAGTACCAAGCAATATCGTGGTAAATCAATTGCAAGGGGAAAACTTGTAAATATCCCGTTTTCTGGCTATAGGGATCGGCATATCGAAAGATCTCGATCGCTTGTCCGTTTGTAATTGCTGTTTCTAGCCGATCTAGGCAATGATAGAGATTGTAGCGAGTCTTTTTGTGTTCGATCATCTCATTGATATCGGTATATACGATCGCTCGATCGATTTGCGATCGCAATGGATAGAGAAAATCTGTAGATACTAAATCTGTAGATGCTAAATCTTGCTTAGTCCGCAGCTTTTGGGATAGATCGTCATAAATGCGAATTGCCTGCGGCGATCGCTGATATTTTGCCATAGAAGCTAGGGCATTGATGGCTACTTGCAAGTCTCGGAAGGACATCATTCCTGTTCCCAGAAAGTAGCCCCAACGATAAATACGCTGTTCTAGAATTCCATATTTACGCAGAGTTACTAAATCCTTGCGTAAGGTGGGGATGGAATATTTAGATAGAGAGATATCGTATTGTTTGGCTATTTCATCGACTTTTTCTTTGACTGCCTCTAGAGATTCATGGGCGGTTTGCGAACTTTTACCTTCGCGATCGGGGCAACCGATTCCAGGATAGTGAATGAATGTGGCAATTAAAAGCATGAGTCGCTCAAAGGCTTGGCGATCGCTATAAGAATGAAGATCGTTAGTCTTAGGCATGGCGTTATGTCAAGTAAATGACAATATTTATTAAAGATTATGAATGGGCTTAAAACCTAGTTTATGAAGACAATTTAACTTATATAGATATTTTGTAAAATATCTTGATTGAATTGCAATATATGACAAAATGCTGATAGATTGCTTATATAAATATATACGGGAGGTGAAGCGATCGTGACGACATTATTGCAGGCTGAGGAAGATTCTCAAACACAGGAAACTAAAATTGCAAAATATACGGTAATTACTTTTGCGCCTGTGCAAGGCTTTATTGAGAAGTCTCGCAAGTTACGCGATCTCTATGGTGCGTCGCAAATTCTTTCATATTTGAGCTATCGTATCGTCGAAGAAGCCAAAAAACTTGATGGGATCGAAGTAATTTCGCCAGCAATTAAAGAGGGAGAATTAAGTATTGATCTGATCCAAGGTATGCCCAATCGTATTTTGATTGTTGGTGAGATTGAGCGAGATCGAGCCTTCAATCTATTTCGGGACACCCTAGATAATGCTTGGAGCGAAATTATCACAGCTTGCAAAGATTGGGTGGAAAGTAAAATTAAAAATGATGACAATGATGACTATGACTGGAAAAAGTATGACTGGAAGATGTCATGGAAACGCTGGGAAATGCACACATGGGAGGTATTTGTAGGTCAGAACAACTCTAAGGAAGACCAAAACAATCCTATTCATAGTGCAATGCGAGATCTAGAAACTCGTAAGTTGCGCCGTGCTTGGACTGTACCGAATTGGAATGGTGAAAGCTCTAGTCTGTCGGGGCATGATGCGATCGCCTATCCAAACATGGATCGTCAAATCACTCGTGAAAGTAAACAAAATCAACAAGATTTGTCCAAGGAAATCGAAGCATTCTACACAGTTATTGCGAAAACTCTCGATCCTCGTGGCAAGGAAAATGATCGATCTTATATCAATGAAAATGAGCGTTTAAGTATTCCTGAATTGATCAAGCGCTTAGTGACTTATTCTGATGTAAGAGACGAGATTGACTATTACAAGATCATCAAAAAAGAAGATAGCAAAGCTTTTGATCTAGAAAGCTTTGCTAAGCTACTAAGGCAAAACAAAGAAAAAAATGAAACCTATTGGACTGGCTGGTTCATGGGAGATGGTGATCGCATTGGCAATTATCTCAACAGCTTGTCTAACGCTGATCAAGTTAGAGAGTTTAGTCTTTGTTTACGAGATTGGGGAAATGACTTCAAGCGTTTTGATCTCGGTCGTGTGGTTTATGCGGGTGGTGATGATTTTCTTGGTGTAATTTATGGCACTGAGGACAAACCACAAAGAGACAAAGAAGAGGTTGTTGATTGGTTATGTGGATTGCGTGATCGATGGGAAAGGTTACGCAATGATATGCGAAACAAAGGTTTGAGGGTCAATGATGGTGATGAACCTGATGTTAGTCTAAGTCTTGGTTTTGTGTGGGCGGGGCATAGTGTACCGCAGCGTGATGTTTTGCAGCATTGCCGAGAGGCTGAAAAGTTGGCTAAGAATTTGGGGCGCGATCGCGTGACGATTCGGGTTGTGTTTAACAATGGGCAGTTTGTGCAGTGGACTACACCTTGGGAGTATTTGAAATGGTTGAAGGATTATCGCGATCGCAATGATAATTCTGGCAAAGATGCGAATTGGAGCCATGTATATACCGATCTGGCACAACTCAAGGCACGTCATGCGATACCACCCGCTACTGCTGAAACAGCTAATGATGCGATCGCGCTTGAGTTGTTTGGATTGTATTTCGGCAAAGATAAGCAGGAAATGCTCTCTCAACAGCGTGGAAAAATTACAGGGTCTGAAGATCCCAAATCAATGATCGAATGGATTGACGGCATGATTAAAGTGGGGTGGCAGTTATGTTCAAATTCCTAATTGTGATCCGTCCATTGGGCTTGCTCTATGGTAGTGCTGGCGCATTTCTGTCTCCTGAAAACTTAGTTGGACGTTCTGGAGCAAAATTTCCACCCGATGCGGGAACGCTTTCGGGGTTGATTTTGGCGACAAATCAAGAGCAGAGGTTTACCGATCATCAAGAGCTAAAAACTAATCTGGCTGTGGCTGGTGCTTTTTGGGCGGAGGCTGATCATCCTGAAAACTTCTTTGTACCAATTCCGCGATCGCGCATTGTGGGTGAGAAGAATAAGGATTTTGATGAGTGGGCGCTAATCAATCACAAATGGGAGCGTCAACATCCCGATCTCGATCCTGAATATCAATGGCAGAGTATCAACTCTTGGCACAAGCAGACCTCACAGCTAAAGCGTCCTGAAAAAGGCAAGTTGAATGATGTTGGGAAAACTCCTTGGGAATTCATGCCGATTTTGCATCCCTATCTCAAGGATGATGAGAAACATGTGCGTGATCGCGATGGATTGTTTTTAGAGAATGCTGTGCAGATGCGTGAAGATAGCTGTTTGGTATATCTCTCGACGCATAAATTGCCTGATGGTTGGTATCGATTTGGTGGTGAAAATCACATTGTGGAAATCACCAGTCAAGCAATTACAGAGCATAGTTCAATTTACAAACTACTGAAGCAAAAAATTGGGCGGAGTTTTGCGCTGATTACGCCTGCGGTGTGGGGAAGCAACAATCTCTCAACTCGATATCCAAATGATGTGCGCTTTAGCAACAAGCGTCCTGAGATGCTGACCGATCGCCCTGAGCCTTGGCGTTATCGAGTGGGCAATGGTGATGCGCAAAACAAACGGGCAAGTAAGCTGAGCATTGGTCGCTATGCTGTGCCTGCGGGAACGGTTTATGTGGTCAAACATCCCCTCGATCTCACTTGGTGGGAATTCCCGCCTGAGTGGTTTGCATCGGGTGAGGGGCTACCGTTGCGGCAGTTTGGTTGTGGGTTGTGCTTACCTGTAGAAATCAAAATCGAGCCTAAAGTTGAGTCGAAAGCTGACCAAAAAATTACACAAAAAGGAGAGGATTAATGTACAAAAAAGCCTATGGAATTATTGAAACCCTTGCCCCTTTGCATGTTGGCGCTGCCGCAGGTGAGGAGTCTGGTAATCTCAATTTGATTTTTCGCGATCAATTTACACAGACAGGGATTATTGCTGGGAGTTCGATTCGGGGACGCTTTCGGGCGGATATGCGCGAGACGGAAAAGGGCTTGGAGAATACGTGGTATGGACATGAATCTGTGGAGGGTAGACCTGATGGCGGGACTACGGAGGCGATCGTCAAATTTGAATATGCTTCGCTGGTGTGGTTGCCTGTTTTTTGTCCAGGACAGCCTGTAGTTTGGATTAGTTGCCCAAGATTGCTCAAGCGCTACAAACTGATTACTGGCTGCGACGCGGCTATTCCCAAGCCTTACACGGCGGCGAAAACTCTGCGGGGTCGTCAAATTAGCGATCGCGGTACTGCTAAACAAATCCTATTTTTCAACCTTGGATTTATGGAAATTGAGCATCAAGTTGATGCCGCAGTAATGCAGAAATGGATTCCTCAAGGTGTAGATTTGTCGGTTGAGAGTTTGGTGGTGGTTGGTGATAACGATATTGCGATGTTGCATGACATGGCTTTGTATCGCCAGAGTCGCATCAAGATGATGGACGAAATGAAAAAAGTCGATACTGAAAAAGGGGCATTTTTTAATGTTGAGGCTTTGCCAGAGGGAAGCGTTTTAATATTTCCGATCGCTTTGAAGCAATCAGGCTGGAAACCTTTTGGCGATGACCCTTCGCAGGATATGTATTTTGGTGGTTTGGAGTCGGTTGGCTTTGGTCGTTGTAATGTCACACTTGCAGGAGATTATCAGTAATGGCTTGGAAAACCTATGATTTGGATCGCATTGCTCAGAAGCTAGTTCTGGATGCGAAAGAACGCGATAAGGATTCTTTGGGGCAAGCCTTTAAGATGCGTGTCGCTGTGGCTTATGGCTTGGAGCGTTTCTGGGGTGAGCATTTGCGCTTGCAAGGCACTCCTAAGGGTGCTTACTGGAAAGAGACATGGGAACAACTTGTGGCGGTAATGGCAAAAGCAGGGGTGAAAATTCCTAACGATCCTGTAAAAGCTGAAGACGCTAAGGCTATCCGAGCGATGGCAGAAAGGCTGTGGAAAGAGGTAGACATTCAAGATCAACGGGTGGCGATGGCTGTGCTGACGCAGCTTTGTGACTGTTTGGTTTGGTGGACTCAGCGCTATAAGAAAAAATAGTTTTTAGGGACTAAAAAGATGTCAAATATTCCCGATGCTTATAAAAAAGTGCCGATGATGTTTCAGGCGCAAACAAATGGGCGCTGTCAGTTGCAACGTCTCGATCCAGATCGCAAAAAGGATGGTGATCCTCAAGATGCTGAGATTTGGTGCAAACAATGGACAAGTGAAACTTATCCTGTTGCTCCGATATTTGATGAGCCAGTCAAAAAGCAAGAATATACGATTAGTTGGCGATTTGTGACGAATTCAGGTCAGGATGATGGTGTGATTCGTCCTGTCATTGGTGCGTCTGGCTATCCCTTTTACCCTGGTTCGAGTATGAAGGGAGCTTTTCGTCAGGCTTGCAAGCGGCTATTTCGCGATCGCCTTGGTAAATATTGCGGACAGGAGATTTCTAAAGGCGACTTCTCCCCAGGAATTTTGCGCTTTCATGGTGGTTATCCTGTAGATAGCAGTTGGACTGATGGGTTAGTTGATCTCATTCATCCACAGCAAAAGTTACAGGTAATGAATAGTGAAAAAGAAGGAGCCAAAATCCAAATTTCACTATATCAACCCACAATTCAGTTTGGGATTTCGGCTTCGGAGGAGCTTGAGGAGTTTGAGTGGGATGAGATCTGGCAAATTTGGGAAGCAGCGCTGGGGCGTGGGATTGGTTGTCGGGTTTCCGCAGGTTATGGTCATCGCGATCAATTAAAGGGTGAGTTGTTGTATCCGCCGCATCTGTTGAAGGGGCAAGGGATGGCATCAAAGCGTTTAGATGAATCGGGCGAGTTTCGTCCCAATATTTTTCGGGCGGCGATTCGTGGTCATGCGTTGCGGATTTTTGGTGGTTTGACAGATCCTGACACTGCTGAGAAACAAGTTGAGAAAATTTTTGGCGGTGTTTCAGGGCATGGTGTATGGGGTTTATTGATGATGAACTTTGTCACAACCAGCTTTGAGCCCAAATTATTTGGGAATGGTCAATGGGAAGTACCTAGCTATAAGGTAGAAGGCGAACTCGGTTGGCTATTGTCGCAAGAGATTTCGGAAGAACATAAGGCGGCTTTAAAAAATCTAATTTTGCATCTGAATCAGTTTGCGATGATTTTTGGTGGTTTCGGTAAGTCATGGCGTAGAGCCGATCATCGTTTGTTTTATGAGGAGTATTACGAAAAGAATAACGACAGGAAGCCGCTAATTGGTTGTCATTGGCAATGGAAGAAGGGGCGTTATGCTCGCGATATTAAGGTTTATGGCTCAAAATATGTAACTATTTTTTTAGATAAATTACAGGAAGCGGCTAGAGTTTGGTTACAACTGCAAGGTGTCAAGTTGACTGCAAATTATGTTACTGGTTGGCGAGAGGCTTGGCATCCTGACAAGGTAATGGTTTGGGGCAGAATCGCGAGTAACAAAGAAAGTTCTGAAGCAATTCAATGGTTACATGGAGCTTATCAAAAGAGAGACAATAAAGCTAAAATTTCCGAACTATCCATTTACAAATCTTCTGTAACTGGAAGGGTGGGACAGATTGGGCGACTGTGGCATCGGATGTATCCTTTGATGAAGTTAGAGCCAGATCCTAATGATTCCGCAAAAAAGATTCCCAAACCAACTGCTAGTTATCTTGAGTTATTAACGATCTTTCCAGATGGTTCTGATGATTGTTTGAACTTTCTTAATTTTCTTGCAGATGATGGACAGTTCAAACAGCTATGGGGAAAGCCTTGGGAAATAGAATAGTTGATGAAGATGATGGGTTACGCTGTCGCTAACCCATCCTACGGTTGATTCACTATAGAGAAAGAAAACTATAAAACTATGGCTTACAGTGATTTTACGGTTGAACAGATTATAGATAAGTTCTCTCTTGATTTTGTTGAGCAGGACTTGTTTGCATCTTCAGAAAGTACGATTCAGGTTAGTAGTTGGTTGTTGGAAACCCTTGCGAAGGGTAAGAAATTTGCGCTCACAACTAGCAGTGAAAAGGCAAAATCTGAGTTTATTATTGCGCCGATTTTGTTGGAAGTGGAGGCGCATTTTTCGACACAATTGGCTATTTATTCGGGCAAAAACCTTGATAGCGATCGCGAGGCGGGACTGGTAGGAGAATGTGATTTTATTCTTGGTAAGGGTACGACTTCAACTTTTATTAGTACGCCAATTATGGCGATCGTGGAGGCGAAGCGCGATAACTTAGAGAATGGGTTAGGGCAATGTGCTGCTCAAATGTATGGGGCAATTCGCTATAACCAAAAGCATGGTGAAACCTTGGATAAGGTTTATGGATGTGTGACAACGGGCAATTTATGGCAGTTTTTGAAACTAGAAAATAAGTTGCTGACTCTTGATAGTAATGTTTTCTATCTCAATGAGCTTGAGCGTATTTTGAGTTGTTTTAGTACGATTATTACTGAGTTTCTGTAGTCTTTTTTGTAAATCTTGGAGCTTAATCATGTCTGTAGTTTGGATTGTGACGACGGGTAATAGTGATGTCAAGCTGATAGATGAAACTGGCTGGGGAGATTTGCGGATTAAAAAAATGGAGCAGTTATATCCCTGTGAAAACGAATTTTCTCCAACACCAGAGAGTAATAGTGATTTGTTGACTTTGCCAGCAAGGGTAATGGGAATTGCTTATGGTGATGCAATTGAGGCACATTGGGATCGATTGACTTTTCCTTTGTTGGATGGCTTTTGTCAGGAATTTAAGACTGATAAAAAGAATAAGCCCGATCACATTATTGTTTTGTTGACCGATCAGGAGGCAATTTTTGATGATTACAGTCGCGGTGATGCTGCTTGTCCTTATTGGCAGGATACATATACGCTTCAGCCGATTTTGAAGCATTATTTTACGCAAGTGTTTGGTGAAAAGTTTGCCAATGAAAAGCTTGAATTTTCGGTTTTGAAGCCGCAACAGGGGGCGGATGGGTTAGATGATTGGGATGCGACATTGACGCTTGTAAAGGCGGAGTTGGCGAGATGGGAAGAAAACAAATGGATTTCTAAAGGCGATCGCGTGATTGTGAGTCATCAGGCGGGGACTCCTGCGATTTCTTCGGCGGTGCAGTTAACTTGTTTGATTCGCTTTGGTAAAAAGGTGCAGTTTCTGGTTAGCAGTGAGTTAGATCCAGATAAGACAAAGTTTTTAAAGGGTTCGTCTTATTTTGAGACGTTGCAATTTAAGAAATTAGAGGATTTGCTAGATCGACATGACTATTCAGGTATGACTAGTATTGTTGAGGAGATAAATTTTGAGGGTTATGAAATAAAGTCTAGACTACTCCATTTATTGAAGCTAGCCAATTTCTGGAATGCTGTTGAATTTGAAAAGTTTGCTACAGCAATGGGAGGAGCAGCAACTAGTCGATCTAAAGAGTGGTGGTGGTCAGCTTATGAATCGGCATATCTAGCTGTAGTCCGATTGAAACAAGAGAATACAGTTGAAGCAATGTTTCATAGTTTTAGAGCAGTAGAAGGTCTACTCTCAATGTGGTGTGATGAGTTTCATTTCGACAAAAAAGAAGGCAAGAAGATTAAATTATCTTCTGATTTTACTTTACCTTCTGGGAATAAAACAAGATCGCTTAATGCTTACGGTCAAGGTCTTTATTTTGCTCTCGAAGCCTTTAAAGGAGTCGATGTAAATTCAGATACTGATATTTGGAACTTTGGGAATAAAGTCTTTGACAAAAGAAATGAACTTTTTCATAAATTGGAGGGATTGCAGGATAAAAATTCAGTATTTAAAGCTTGGGAGATATTTAATGATAGCGAAGAAGAATGGAAAGCAAGAGTTCTTAATTGCCTCAACTTTATATCTCAAGAAGAATTCAAATCTATAGAAGAAGCTAGTTTGATGTCACAGGTGCATAAGGATTTGGGGGAGGTGATTAAGAAGATTACCAATTAGCTGATGATTTATTTCCAGCTTTGGTATTATTAACATTAGTCTCCTACTCGCTAGGGGATGCGATCGATTGGAAACTGGAAGCCCATCTAGTCTTAGAAAGCGCATATGTCATTTCCCTACTCGCTAGGGGACGCGATCGATTGGAAACAAGCAATTGCAAACTGTTTCTAGACGCTTTTCGGTGAATCCCCTACTCGCTAGGGGACGCGATCGATTGGAAACTAAATGCCATAACCGATCCCGCCATGAACACGAATAATCCCCTACTCGCTAGGGGACGCGATCGATTGGAAACGAAATTTGTTTCTATTTTTACCCCTATGGAAAGTGGCGATCCCCTACTCGCTAGGGGACGCGATCGATTGGAAACAATGCGGCGATCGCCTGTTCAGAAAAAACGCTATCTATCCCCTACTCGCTAGGGGACGCGATCGATTGGAAACTATTTTTACCGATCTGCGCTGATTGGTGATTGCGGTTCCCCTACTCGCTAGGGGACGCGATCGATTGGAAACATCCAGCTTCGCGAAACCTCTCGGCAAAACGACAATCAATCCCCTACTCGCTAGGGGACGCGATCGATTGGAAACACAACTCAATTAACTCATGCTTGCGGAGAGATGAGTCCCCTACTCGCTAGGGGACGCGATCGATTGGAAACTCTAAAGCGACCTCAGCATCAATCAATATTCTTTTTCCCCTACTCGCTAGGGGACGCGATCGATTGGAAACTTGCTTGTTCAGGTGTGTTTGTATCTTCATGCTGTTCCCCTACTCGCTAGGGGACGCGATCGATTGGAAACAACTCTGGTTTGTTTATTCAAGAAACTACTGAAAATTCCCCTACTCGCTAGGGGACGCGATCGATTGGAAACCAGCAAATCATAGATAGGAAGCGCTTTAAACGCTGCAATCCCCTACTCGCTAGGGGACGAGATCGATTGGAAACATCAGTGTAAATTGGCTTCCTCTGCAAGAGTTTGATCCCCTACTCGCTAGGGGACGCGATCGATTGGAAACATAGAGATAAAATCTTCGGAGAATGAAAGTAAAACGATCCCCTACTCGCTAGGGGACGCGATCGATTGGAAACTCCAGAGAATTATTTTTAGAGGGAATGAAGTGTGATTCCCCTACTCGCTAGGGGACGCGATCGATTGGAAACGAGCTAGAAAATCTGCTTCTGGATCGCCGCTTCCAAATCCCCTACTCGCTAGGGGACGCGATCGATTGGAAACAAAAGCGCTAATATCAGCGCTGATAGAAGAGAGAATATCCCCTACTCGCTAGGGGACGCGATCGATTGGAAACTGTTTCAAGTGATACTGAGCCATCGTCTCTTTTTTAATTCCCCTACTCGCTAGGGGACGCGATCAATTGGAAACGTTAGTCTTTTTAGCTGCTGCCATGATTAATTGTTGTCCCCTACTCGCTAGGGGACGTGATCGATTGGAAACGGAATAAACCAAAGTCGAATAAATAGCAATATCTTTCCCCTACTCGCTAGGGGACGCGATCGATTGGAAACATAATTGACCGATATCTTTAACCTCTACTACCGCGATCGTCCCCTACTCGCTAGGGGAGGCGATCGATTGGAAACTCTTGAGAAGCCTCAAAAGCTAGAGCCAGAGCTATATTTCCCCTACTCGCTAGGGGACGCGATCGATTGGAAACTTTCGATGTGTTTTATTAAGTTATTGTTTTGCGACTTTCCCCTACTCGCTAGGGGACGCGATCGATTGGAAACGCCTTGGTAACGCACTATCTGATTGGTTTTATACATCCCCTACTCGCTAGGGGACGCGATCGATTGGAAACTGTTGAACCTGAAGTTGATTTTGAACAACAATCTTATCCCCTACTCGCTAGGGGACGCGATCGATTGGAAACGTCGCGGTGCGCGAACCAGTCGTGAGTCAACTGATATATCCCCTACTCGCTAGGGGACGCGATCGATTGGAAACTCAAACTTCTCATCAATCCCAACAACAATATGTCCATCCCCTACTCGCTAGGGGACGCGATCGATTGGAAACTCTCATGATCGACCTCACTGTAAATATTTACACCTATTTCCCCTACTCGCTAGGGGACGCGCTCTCTCAACTCCTTTAGGATTGCTATAGCAAAGTGAGAGATAGCTCTAGACAAATCAAAACTCCAAGGAT
>NZ_LIRE01000098.1 GCF_001402795.1 Pseudanabaena sp. 'Roaring Creek' | reverse complement strand
TTTGTCCTAACATTACTGACTATAGCTATAACTCAGCTAATCTTAGGTTTACTTCACAATTTTTGCCCCGATTGGATAATCCCTAAATTGGCAAATATGTAGTATTATCCGACCAAATATCCTGCATAATCTGTCAAATTAATTTGATTCCGCACAATAGACTACATTGCCGTTTGTAATAATAATTTACGTTACAATGCTAAAGTTGGATGAAAATTAGTCTGCGAAGCTTAAGAACCCTGTAAAAACTCTTAAGTGAGAGTGAATTGAGATGGGCAAATTACCAAAAGCCCTAAAATCAAAACTCTTGTTGAGTACCATCCCCGCTCATGGATGGGCGATCGCTGAAGTCAACGTTCAGTCGTGAGGAGTATTCCCTACCTGTGGCAACAAATCCCATCAATCTAGGTAAATCTGATTTGTCAAACAAGTCACCGAAGCCCAAAGTGGCTTCAATCAAACATAAATGGACACTTTTTGTAGTGCTATTTGTGGCGCTGTTGTCAGGGGGACTAGGTGCAGGCCTAGCATTTGTCTTAAGTAGCAGACCTTTTCAGCAGCACCAACTATCCGCAGATGAAGCCGCTGTATTTAATCGTAACTCCGAAGGCATGACCTCGGCGATCGCAGGAGTACCAACGCTAAACCGTCCAGTTAACATCTTGGTGTTAGGGACGATCATGCTTACCTCTGACCTACCTGATGCCCAATCTCGACCTAAAGGTAAATATTTAGCCGAGCTAGACGACAATCTCAACGGCATGAGTGACGCAATGTTACTGATCCGTTTCGACCCCTCTACCCAAAAGGTTGCCGTTCTATCAATTCCCCGCGACAGTCGTGTGAATATTCAAGGAGTCGGCAAAACGAAGATCAATTTTGCCAACTATGCAGGTGGGGCAGCTCTATCGGCACAAACCGTCAGCCAAGTACTTGGCGATATTCCGATCGATCGCTACATCCGTTTTAATGTCAATGGCTTTGGTAAATTAATTGATGCCCTAGGCGGGATTGATGTATATGTACCGAAAAAGATGAAATATCAAGATGACAGCCAACATCTATATATTAATCTCAATCCAGGACAACAAAAATTAAACGGGAATAAGGCGATTCAGTATATGCGCTATCGCCATGACGATCTGGGCGACATTGGGCGTGTCCAGCGTCAACAGGCTTTTTTCCGTGCCTTTATCGATCAAAAGCTTAAGCCCGAAACCGTCGCTAAATTACCCGAAGTACTAGCGATCATAAAGGACAATATTGACACCAATCTATCAGTAGAAGAATTTCTAGCGATCGCAGGTTATACCTCGAAAATCGATCGCAAAAAAATCCAGATGCATATGGCTCCAGGCAGATTTAGTAACCCTGGGGAATTTGATAATCTGAGCTATTGGATTTTAGATAATCGCCTGCTTGCCAAGATCATGAACCAGAGTTTTGGAGTCATCAAACAAGCCGATGTGAGTGCATCCGATGATTCTCCTCAAAGTCTGCGGGTGGCGATCCAAGATAGTATGTCCCAGCCTGAAGGCTCCAAGAAGGCAACCACGGTTTTATCTAAAGCGGGATATGCCCAAGTATTTCCCGCCAGCGATCGCTGGACAAAATCCATCGCTAAAACTCAGATTATTGCTCAAAATGGCGATCGCGAAACTGCCGAGAAACTTCGCGATGCCTTGGGGCTTGGGGAAGTAGTTGTTGAGTCAACGGGTGATATTGAGTCAGATATTACCGTGAGGATTGGCAAAGACTGGTTACTGTCCAATAATATTCCTCTCAAACCAGTTTCCACCGCCAAACCAAAACCAATAACTTCAGGAAATTAAGCATAAATAAGTAGTGGGCGGTGCGGAGCACCGCCCACTACTTATACCAAATCACAAAATGGCGTTGCCATTTTGTGATTTTAAAACCCTTACTGGGTTTGGTTTTCAATTCCCAAAAGTGTAGCCACACTTTTGGGAATTGGTATTATTGGACTTTGATTAAAAACCAAGAAGAAAATGGCGGCGCTTCGCGCCGCCATTTTCTTCTTGGTTTTTGATTGGGAGATAACAATAGCTATTGATAGCTATTGTTATCTAGACTTTTGTTGACTGACGCACGATTTTAGTAAATAGAAAATCAGGCAAAATCTTCCGTAAAAATAATAATTGCTTAGCTAGGGGATCGGCTGGATAACGCAGCTTCCATGATTTATCCGTACTTGCTAGATAGATCGTTTTGGCAACCACTTCAGGAGGGGCTCCAGTTGTACCAATGCGATCAAGGTTGCTTAACACCCGATCGCTAAAGGGCTGATATTCTGGAAAACCAGCATTGCTGGCGCGATCGGACGATCGCTCGTAGAAATCAGTTTTGATCGGACCAGGCTCGATAATTTTGACACGAATATTAAAGGATAGGAGTTCATGCTGTAAAGACTCAGAGAATCCTTCCACAGCCCACTTTGTAGCATGGTAGAGACTATAAAGGGGAAAGGCGACGCGTCCACCAATGGAAGCCACATTAACGATTACTCCTTGCTGGCGATCGCGAAAATGGGGGAGGATAGCCCGCGTAACCGCCATTAAGCCAAAAACATTCGTATCGAATTGACGCTGGATTTGCTCAGCCGTAGAAGCTTCAAAAACTCCTAACGTGGCATAGCCTGCATTATTTACCAACACATCGATCGTGCCAAACCTAGAGATCGCCGCAGCAATTGCCTCAGCAATCGAAGTCTGGTTAGTTACATCTAGCAGAATACAAACTATCCGATCGAGCTTGACTAAGCTATCGGTTCTATTTATTTCTCGGTCAGGCGATCGCATAGTGGCAGCGACATTCCAGCCTTGTTTCTGGAAATACAAAGCCGTTGCCCTGCCAATTCCCGATGAGGCTCCAGTAATCAATACAGTTTTAGCCATTTTTGCTTGGTTTGATTGTACGGTTTGCGTGCGTGGCTCTTATCAATTCCGAAAACAATTCCGAAAACAATTCCGAAAATTCAGACTGATTCCATCCTATAACCGTTGTACCAAGTTAAGAAATGGCTACGCTATTTCTGATAGCTGCCGCCAATCTTGTTACGACAAAAGTAAAGCCCAAAATAGTGTTGCCGCGCTCCGCGCGGCAACACTATTTTGGGCTTTATGTCCTGATTCAGTTGACGAGTGTGAGAACACTTTCACGAATTGGTATTAAACCATCGCAAACAATTCTGCGATCGGGCGCTCTTGGATTGCTTCCTGAGTAACAATTTCGACAATCTTATTCTGGGCTGCTTCTACCCATAAAGCATCCACGGCAACCTGCGCCACCTTAGTACGCGAGATACTCCCCTCAAATAAAGTATCCGCACCAGACAAGACCAACCCACCCTGCTTCTCATAGTTAAGCAATCCCCCAGGACGGACGATCGTATATTTCAAACCACTATCTTGTAAATATTGCTCCCCTTGCCTTTTCCAAAATAGAACTAACCAGAAGAGGTTTAAAGGATGCAAAAATTTCGATACGCAAAGGGAAGAAATTAGCACAAAACATTTGATATCCTTCGACTTCGCAGCCTTCACTAAATTTTTGGTGCCAATATAATCCACCAGATAGGGCTCCATGAAGTTAAGACTCGGCTTTGCCCCCGTCGCACAAATCAGCAGATCACAATCAGCGATCGCTTCAATCAAGCCTTCGGCAAACATAACATTTCCTAACACTATTTCCGTCTCTGGGGGCAGAAGTTTTTTCGCCAGTTCTACATCGCGAACTAGGGCTCTCACAGGAATATGCCGCCTTACTAATTCAGCTACGATATGTCGTCCTGTTTGCCCTGTGGCTCCAGCTACAAATACTTTCATTATCATCCTTCCAATTTTTAGGGCAGTGCTAAGCATACATAAACTTACAGCAATTATCGATCAAACGAACCACAAGGAAAATTTTGAAAGCGTTGCTTCGCAACGCTTTCAAAATTTTCCTTGGTTTGGGTTTGAGCGCAAAGCGTTGTATGTTTGCCAATCTGGTATAATTGCAGTTTAAAAACAAGCGTTTTAAGCATTTTGATTTGATATCTTTGCGCCAAATCTATTAAGAAAAATTAAGAAACATCAATGCAACTCACTCACCGCCCTCGTCGCCTCCGCCGCAATCCTTCTATTCGCAGTCTCGTGAGAGAGAACCATCTCTCCGTTGATGATTTTATTTATCCAATGTTTGTAATGGAAGGAGAGAATAATCGCGTTGAAATTCCTTCCATGCCCGAAGCCTATCGCTTTACCCTCGATTTACTAGTTAAGGAAGTAGAAGAGATTTTCGCCTTGGGAATTAAGGCGATCGCTCTTTTTCCTGCGGTTCCTGAAGAGAAAAAGGATCTCACGGGTACAGAGAGCTTTAATCCTGAAGGTTTGGCACAGCGGTCAGTCAGAGCGATTAAAGCCGCGGTTCCTGAAGTTATTATCTTCACTGATGTTGCCCTCGACCCTTTCACTACCCACGGGCATGATGGCATCATTGATGAAAATGGCGTAATCCTCAATGATGAGACGGTAGAAGTTCTCGTCAAAATGTCTATCTCTCAGGCTGCCGCAGGTGCTGACTTTGTTTCTCCCTCCGACATGATGGATGGACGCATTGGCGCAATTCGGCAAGGACTCGATGCCAATGGCTTTGAGAATGTGGGTATTCTCGCCTACGCAGCCAAATATGCTTCCGCCTACTATGGTCCTTTCCGCGATGCCCTCGGATCTGCTCCCAAATCTGGGGACAAGAAGACCTATCAAATGGATCCAGCCAATTCTCGCGAAGCAATTAAGGAGGTATATCTGGATATTGCGGAAGGCGCAGATATCGTCATGGTCAAGCCTGCCCTCGCTTATTTAGATATCATCGCTAAGGTAAAAGATGCGACTAATGTACCTGTAGCTGCCTACAATGTGAGCGGTGAATATGCCATGGTCAAAGCCGCTGCCCAGCTTGGCTGGATCGACGAAAAGAAGGTTATGTTTGAAACTCTGCTGAGCATGAAGCGGGCGGGGGCAGATATTATCTTGTCGTATCATGCCAAATCGGTTGCACAATTGATTGCTTCGGGTTACCGTCCCTAACCATCTCCCCACCAACCATGAATGCCAAAGAACTTCTTGACAGCTACGCTTCGGGCGATCGCGATTTTAGCAAGCGATCGCTTGTGGGATTAATTCTAACTGGAGCCAATTTATCTGGGGCAAATTTTATTGAGGCAGATCTCGAAGAGATCACCCTCGATATAGCGAATTTAGAGGATGTAGAATTGAATCTTGCCAATTTGAACCGCGCTAATTTGAGTGGCTCGATTTTAATTCAAGCCAACTTGAACGGCACGATTCTGGAACAAGCTTCATTAATTGGAGCGAACCTATCGGAAGCCTTTCTCATCGAAGCCGATCTCAGCGATGCCATTTTAGTTGAGACTAACTTTAGTAATTCGTTTTTGACCAGTGCCAATCTCACGCGATCGCGCCTATGTCGCGCCAATCTATCCAATGCCTTTTTGACTGGGGCTTGCTTAAATGGAGCCGATCTGCGGGGTGCAAATCTCACGGAAGCCGATCTGACGCGGGCAAATTTAACGGGTGCAAATCTCGCTGGAGCCGATCTCAGTCGAGCGAATCTAACTAATGCCAAGCTAAATTGGGCTAATCTCGCAAATGCTAAATTAATCGGGGCGGATTTGACAGGAACCTATCTGTCAACCCTAAGGAGCATTGAGGGCACCGACTTTACTGATGCACGTAACGCACCGAACTCCGTCGAGCTAGTTAATCTGATTAATCTTGTTAATATAGAAGAGTTAAAACCAGAAGAATAGAATTTTATCGGCAAAGGTTTTGTACTTAAGGGTAAAATTCGTTAACGCAAATTAAAAGCTTATGCGCTTGTTTCGTTCTCTCCTCAGACTAATTCTCCCTCTAGCCATCGCACTCGCTGGAACAGTGTCTCTTCCAATTAACGATCGCGCTGATCGCGCCTATGCCCAATCCCCAAAGGATGCCACGGAATGGATCAAGCGAGGAAAGCTCCTTTGGCAAAGAAATGACATATCAGGAGCTGCCGCCGCCTATCAACAAGCAGCAAATCTCGAACCCAAAAACTCTAAAATTCTGACGAGTTTGGGCTTTTTATTAACCCAACAAAATAACTACTCTGCGGCGATCGCAGCTTTGGAAAAGGCGACAAAACTGGACGCAACCAATGCTAAAGCCTTTAATGCGCTAGGTTTTGTCTATGTCCGCATCAAGGATTATCCCAATGCTTTGACCGCCTATCGTTGCGCCATCAATTTAGATCGGCAAAATATTGATGCCTATAACAGTGTGGGTTTTCTGCTGACCGAGCAAAAAAACTACCCTGAAGCGATCAAGATTTATCGCCAAGCGATCGCCGCCGTTCCCAACGAAACTAAGAGCTACCTGAACTTAGGCTATGTTTTACAGCTTAAGGGCGATCGCAAGGGTGCTTTTGATATTTACAACCAAGCGGATAAAATTGCCCCTTTCAATGCCGATGTTTTAGTGGCGATCGGGGGATTGTTCGCCGACCAAAATCAAACGGAAGAAGCGATCGCAAAATACAAACGAGCCTTAGAAATCAATCCTCGCCATTTCTCGGCAAATCTCGCTATTTCTAGAGTATTCCAAAGTCAAGGTAATTACGTTGAAGCGATCACGGCGCTGCGGACTGCGGCCGCCGCCAAGAATATTCCTTCTAGCAATGCCATCGAATTACAAAAGGCGATCGCCGCTCTCTATATTCAGCAGGGTTCGCTATCGGGGGCGATCGTTGCCTATCGTCAAATTCTCGACATCGATACGGAAGATGCGCCGACTTACTTAGCCCTAGGTCAATTATTAGCATCACAACAACGAACGAGTGAGGCGCGGCAGATGCTCGAAAATGCGGAGCGGTTCTTTAATCGACAGGGGAATATCGATGGCTTAGCCCAAGCACGTAAAGCCCTATCGGAACTCAAGTAATTTTGATAATGGTCGGCGTGCTGCCGACCATTATTGAAAACGAGTTTGGATAAAGGGTTTGCTACGCAAACCCTTTATCCAAAGACCAAAAGTAAAAGCCTTGCTAAGCAAGGCTTTTACTTTTGGTCTTTGAAAATTGGTTTGAAAAACTAAAAATGGCTACGCCATTTTTAGTTTTGGTATTAATCAAAATCAATTAGGTATAGTCGCTGGCTCTAGTCCTGTTGCCTTACCAGCTTTACGCAGGCGATCGCTTTCGGGTTCCAACCATGCATAGACAAAGTGACTGAAGCAATTAATTTTCGGCTCAATGGCAAGAATAGCTTGCATTTGCTTTTCAAAGCTGGGATGCCCATCAAAACCTTGTCCCCAAGTACCTGCTAAGACTGGACAGACGAGGGTTTCAGGAGGACTTTGACGCACAACTTCGGCAACTTGCTCGGCAACACATTTACCATCGCTACAAAGCGCGTAGGTCATCGGATGACGTTCCATATAGGCAGGAAAACGATCCCAAGGCTGCATTCTCGCCTCATATTTACCATCCTCCACCCGATTACCATTGGGAAAAAAGACCGTACCGATGGGAATATTATTTTGCTTGAGCGGAGCCGAAATTGTAGAGACAAAATTAATTACTCCCTGATAGGCATGGTTCGTAGCAATATTCCACAGTAAACCTTCAGCGATCGCGGCTGTTTCCGCAGGATTTTTGATATTAGTGGGCTTGACCTTGAGGGATTCCGTCAGCTTCTTCTCGGTCTGCACGACATCATCCGCGGTCAAATCCCCTTTTTTGAGATAGATCGCCATCAATTCCCGCACGTTGCGATTATCGATGCTATTGAGCAAAGCCGATCGCGAAGCTGCCCCATGAATCCATAATTGCTTGACGTTATCGATTAAATTCCCCGTGGTATTGGTGGGATAGCGCACATAGTCAAATACCATGCCATCGGGCTGGCGCAGCATCAGCGCCTTAACCGCCGCAGTCAGATCGGCTTTAGCGATCGGGTTATAGGGATCGATAAACAGGTGATCGGCTTCATAGGCATCTTCATAAAAAGCTCGACCATTACTCACCAGTTTGCGATCAAAATTAGTATTGGCAATACTGTTATCCCCATCGCCATTAATTGCCACAACCCCCGATCGCCCCTTAATTTCGCTATAGCCATAGCCAAAGTTCATCGTAAATGACCAACCATAGACCTTAATGCCTCGCTCCTTGCCGATCGCGATCGCTTTTTTCCAGAGATCGTAATCCGCAGGCACTTCACCCGCATTTACCGCCTCTTCCATCACCGATCGCCAAGGGGTCGGATTGTCGGCGACGGGCAACAAGACCCGTCCATCATAAAAAACTTCAACGAATACTTGGTTATAACCGCGGTTCGCCATCCTATCAAATACATCCTCTAACACCCCTGCTTTCGCATCATTAGGATAGAGTCGGATCCAAGTCGCTTGGGTTTGCGGTGCGGTGCGATCGCGGCAGGTTTGGAGGTCGGCTTTATGTTTTTGAATAATTCCTTGATATTGGGCTTGATATTGGGCTTGAGCATTCGGATTATTGGTGTTAGCGATTAAAGCCGATTTTCGTAATTCATGTTTTCGCAAAACTTCCGCCCTACTCACATCACAAGTCGGTTTACCCCATAAAATTTGTTCAGGTAAAGCCCCTGCCATCGCTTTGCCCCCAAAACTATTACTTAAACCCAGACTCGCCAAAACAGCGATCGATAGAAAATTAAACCGATCTAGTTTTAGACTTTTGCGGACTATTTGACATTTCATAAACTTCAGAAAAAATATAAAAAGATGCTGGTGTTGCAAAGTGTTGTGATTCCCACATTTTTATAGACGGACTAGACTTAACAATGTGGCACACTGACAAGTGTATTTCATGACTCGCTTAACCATGCTTCATAACCCCACCAGATTTAAGCCTAGTCCCATTGAAGATGATTCTGATAATGATGATGAATTGGAGTTTTATGACTTTAACGAGCCAGAACCAGGGAGTCCGCCAGGAACGTTAATCATTGATGCGGATGCTAGCATTCCCAATATTTTCTTGATTGATTACAATGCGGCGGAAGCTTTGGGGGTTCAACTTGCCACCCCCGAAGATTGTATTCCCTATCTCGATAGTCATTCAGTGTCATGGGTTGATGTCCAAGGTTTAGGCTCTGAGGATGTATTGCAGCGTCTAGGTAAAGTATTCAGCCTCCACGCTCTCGTACTGGAAGATATCGTCAATATTCCCCAGCGTCCCAAAGTAGAAAGTTTCGACGATCAAGAACTAATCATTTTGCACATGGTCACTAGTCGCGAAGATGGTAGAGGCTTTTACGACGAGCAAGTCAGCTTAATTTTAGGTAAAAACTACGTCCTAACCGTGCAGGAGGAACCCGAAAATGACGTATTTGAACCAATCCGCCAACGCATTCATCGTAATCGCGGCGTAATCCGATCGCAAAGGTCAGACTATCTCACCTATGCCCTGATCGATGCGATCGTCGATGGCTTCTTTCCCGTACTTGAGGACTATGGCGAAAGACTTGAAGATTTGCAAGATGAAGTGGTGGAGAAACCCACTCGCCAAACCCTCGATAAGATCCACAAAATCAAGCGCGAACTCTTACTGCTCAGACGGGCGATCTGGCCGCAGCGCGATGCCATTAATGCGTTAATTCGGGAAGAAAGCCCCTTAATCGATCGCGAAGTACGAGTTTTTCTCCGCGATTGCTATGACCACACAGTACAGGTCATTGATATGGTCGAAACCTACCGCGAATTAGCCGCCAACCTCATGGATATTTACCTATCCTCCCTGAGTAATAGCACCAACGAGATTATGCGTTTTTTAACCGTAATTTCTACGGTATTTATCCCTTTAACATTTGTGGCGGGAGTGTATGGCATGAATTTCGATACTGAAATTGGCAATATGCCTGAATTAAAACTACCCTATGGCTATGCTCTATGCTGGCTGGGGATGTTGGGAATGTCAGGGGGACTATTGTTTTACTTTTGGAAAAAAGGATGGTTATTTAGCCCCAAATAATCGTCAAAATATGCTGAAGTACCTCAGCACAATTAAAATCCCGATATAAAACCTGTGGCGCAAGCTGCGCGTGCGTCACAGGTTTTATATCGGGATTCTTGAATTAGGACAAATCAAACCCCAAGAATTGACTGGCGGCGCGAAGCGCCGCCAGTCAATTCTTGAGGTTTATGTCCTAGTACAATTGGCGACAGCTATA
>NZ_LIRE01000008.1 GCF_001402795.1 Pseudanabaena sp. 'Roaring Creek' | reverse complement strand
ATCAAACCCAATAGAGAGTTGCGGCGCGAAGCGCCGCAATTCTCTATTGGGTTTGATGTCCTGACTTGAGTAACTATAGCTATATCCAAATTTGTCAATAAGTCTAGGATCGTAAGCTCTGAATAACTTTACCTTTAAATTAGTTTGTCAATGTGGCAGCACCGATGCCAGAGTTGGGGAATTCCATACCCCCCATGGAGTCGTGCATACCCCAAGATTTATGCCCGTTGGTACGTTGGCAAATGTAAAAACTGTTACCCCTGCTCAACTCAAGGACTGTAAGGCAGAAATGATCCTAGCCAATACCTATCACCTCCATCTGCAACCAGGAGAAGATATTGTGGCTGAGGCAGGTGGGTTACATAAATTTATGCATTGGGATGGTCCCATTCTGACGGATTCGGGTGGTTTTCAAGTTTTCAGCCTCAGCGAAATTCGTTCCATTAGTGAAGAGGGAGTCCAGTTCCGATCGCCCCGTGACGGTAATACGATCAATCTCACGCCAGAGAAATCAATTCAAATCCAGAATCAACTGGGGGCAGATGTGATCATGGCGTTTGACGAATGTGCCCCCTATCCTGCCACTTACGAAGCCGTCAAACTCGCGGGACAACGCACGACTCGCTGGCTAGAGCGTTGCATCAAAGCCCACGATCGCAAGGACGATCAAGCTTTATTTGGCATCATTCAGGGTGGAGTTTTTCTGGATTTGCGCCAACAATCTGCCAGAGAACTGATTGAACTCGATTTACCTGGCTATGCGATCGGTGGTGTGAGTGTCGGCGAGCCCCCAGAATTAATCGAAAAAATCGTTAAGGCAACCACGCCCCTACTCCCAGCCGATAAACCTCGCTATCTGATGGGAGTCGGAACCTATAAAGAAATGGCTCAAGCCGTTGCCGCAGGAATCGATCTGTTTGACTGTGTAATTCCTACACGCTTTGCGCGGCACAGTGTTGCTCTAGTGAGAGGCGAGCGCTGGAATCTCAAAAATCAAAAGTTTAAACGGGACTTCACTCCCATCGATCGCGAATGTGATTGCTACGCCTGTCAAAATTTTTCCCGCGCCTACATCAGTCATCTCGTGCGATCGCAAGAAATCCTTGGTTACACGTTACTATCAATTCACAACATTACCGAATTAATCCGTTTTACTCAGCAAATGCGCCAAGCAATTATGGAAAATTGCTTTGTCGAAAAATTTGGGCATTATCTTGTCGAAGATTCCTCTGCAAATACTCCCACATCAGGACATCTATAATGCTGCGCCTATCTCTATACCTATTTCTTTGGATAATGACCTTAGCGATCGCGGTATTTGCTGGGCAAAATACCTATCTCGTGAATTTGAAACTTTTTTCCTTACAATCAATTAAATTACCCCTAGGAGTAGTTTTAGTTTTCTCTACTGGCTTAGGCGCAACATTTGTCAGTCTCTGGCAGAACTCACTCAACTTCCATTTGCCAGAAGTGCCGAAATTTTCTGGCTTTACCTCCCCTAAATACCCCTCAAATAGTCCATCTCAAAAATCAGAAGTTAAACAAGAATTTAAAAGAGAAATTAAAAAAGAAGTTAAAAAGGATATTTTGAAAACTGGTAAAAAACAAAGAGACGATTTTGATGATGACTGGGATGACGATTGGGGATAGATTGTATCTACAAATACATTTGCTGGACTTCAATTTTGTTAACTTTTAACCCATAGGTTTTAGCTAATATAAACAAGTTTTGTGATCGCAGAGTTCTCATAATAATTAATCGACGATGAATTATTAAATGAGAATAATTTGTCATTGATTAATTATTTCTGCCGATCATGCTGTTTGTCATAATAGCGAGGCATATTTCTTTAATGGTGTGAAGGAATGAAAAAGGTCAGTAATATCTCAATTCTATTAGGCTTAAGCCTGTTGGCAGCAACAGGGGCAAATGCAGAAACTATCAATCAATCCCAAGTTCAGTCAAAGGTTTCATCAGTTCCAACTTTACAGTCTTCGTTGCCTGTTAGTGAAGTAAAGCTTAGCGAAGTAAAGATCAGTGAAGCTTCAGTGCCAGCAACGGCAATTCCTGCTATACCTACTACATCATTGCCATCGACAGAAACTAAGCTCAGCGATTCTGCAACTATTAAATCAATTAATGCAGAACTAAATCGTTCCAAAGAAGTAGCTCAAAACGTTACTTCCGTATCACAACTAAGTGATGTCAAGCCTACTGATTGGGCATTTACAGCATTACAATCTCTCGTAGAGCGCTATGGATGTATTGCAGGTTATCCCGACCGTACCTTTCGTGGCAAGCAGGCAACCAGTCGTTACGAATTTGCCGCAGGTTTAAATGCCTGTTTAGACAAGATCAATGAAATCATCTCCGCAGGTTTAGCCGATAAGGTCAGTAAAGAAGACCTCGCTACTCTCAAGAAACTGCAAGAAGAATTTGCCGCAGAGCTAGCTACTCTTCGCGGTCGTGTTGATGCCCTAGATGCTAAGGTAGAGAAACTAGAAGCACAACAGTTTTCGACCACTACCAAGCTGAATGGTTTAGCATTCTTTAACCTTACGGGGGCTTCATCCGCTACCGTAGCTGGCGCTTCTTCAACAGCTAAACCCAATATCACCTTTAGTGGTTTGGTTTGGTTGACCCTCAATACCTCCTTCACTGGTAAAGATTCGTTAGTTACCCAGTTAGCTGTTGGTAACGGTAGCTCTCCCTACAATAACTATGCAGGCGGTAGTTTCTTCAATACTACTGGGGTTCCTTTTACCGATCAAACTGCTGGAGTTAACTCCAATCAGTTCATCTTGCGTGAGTTGTCCTACACTTTCCCAGTGTTTGACAAAGCTACTCTCGTTGTCGGTCCTCGCGTCAATTTCTACAAATATTTTGATGGTATTCGTTTCATTTATCCTTGGAATACCACATTTAACTCAATTAATAGCACGCTGTTGAGTGATTCCAAACGTGGTGCTGGTGCGGTCTTCATGACTCCATTGGGCAATATGTTTGACTTTAAGGTTGGCTACTTGGCTGATAGTAGAGAGTTTGTTGCTACCACATCTGCTTCCAATCCTAACGAAGGTTTATTTGGTGGAACCAATAATTTGACGGCTGAAATTGGTTTCAAGCCAAGCGATGCCTTCAAGCTCCGACTCATCTACAGTCATGGTAACTTTACCAGAAATACCGCAACGACTATCGGTGGTGGTCCTTCTTTCCAAGGTATTGCGACCGTGGCTTCTGGGGTAAACAATGCCCAATCTGATATCTTTGTGGCTAACTTTGATTGGTTGGTTACCAAAGGATTCGGATTATTTGGTAGGTATGGTTACGGAACGACTAACATCAACCTCACTGCGGGTGGTTCGACGAATATCAACCAGTATACCTTCCAAGTTGGGGCAGCTTTCCCCGACCTATTTAAAGAAGGCGCTCAAGCGATGATCTCCTTCTCTCTACCATATAAGTTTGGTGATAGCAGCAATGTGATTACTGCTGGTAGAGGTAATGACGGGACTGAATATGACCTCGAACTGTCTTACATCTATCCCGTAACCAAGAATATCTCCTTGGTTCCTTCGGCTTACTTCATCTTCAATCCTAATAACTTTAGTACTAATCCAACCGTATTTGTGGGTAATCTACAAGCGGTATTTAGCTTCTAAATTTAGGGCGTAAACTTCCTAATTCAAAAGGGTGTGCAAAGCACGCCCTTTTGTGTTTTACATGAATATGGCTAAGTAATTCAAGTAGTTAGTAATACATTTGTTACAACTAATGTTTGCTAAGTTCTAGTCCAGTGTAGATTTCTCTTATTACTATTTTTAGTTTTCTAACTCGCGTTACGTTCAATCTTGAAAAGGTGTGAAGGCATGAGTCCGATCTATATTCCCCGTCGCAAATTTATCCGAGGCGCGATCGCTACAGCCGCTTTTGGCGCAACTTCTCAACTATGGGCTGGTTGTACTGAACAAGCTCCTACAAATACCACCACTTCAGCAGGTTCGCCCAGTGCTTCAGGTGCACCAGCGGCAGGACCAATAACTATTGGGTTCATTTATGTTGGTCCGAAGGATGACTATGGATATAGTCAAGCTCACTTTGAGGGTGAAACGGCGATCGGCAAACTACCGAATGTGAAGACGGTCAGTGAGGCTAGTGTTGCGGAGACCGCCACTGTACAAGAAACCATGCTCAGCATGATCAATCAAAACAATGTCTCTGCCCTCTTCCCAACATCCTTTGGATACTTCGATCCGCATATTCTCAAAGTTGCTGCGACAAATCCTAAAGTGCAGTTTTTCCATTGTGGCGGTATGTATGTGGAAGGCAAACATCCCAAGAACATTGGTAGTTACTATGGCTACATTGACGAGGCGGAATATGTTGCGGGTGTGGTTGCAGGGCTAACCACAAAGTCTGGTAAGTTAGGATTTGTCGCTGCGAAACCAATTCCTCAAGTAATTCGCAATATTAATAGCTACACCCTTGGCGCGCGCAGTGTTAATCCTAAAGCCACGGTACAGGTCATTTTCACGGGTGATTGGTCGGTTCCTGTTAAGGAAGCTGAAGCCTCGAACAGCATGGTCGATCAAGGCGTAGATGTTTTAACCTGTCACGTTGATAGTCCTAAGGTAGTGATGGAAACTGCCGAAAAACGGAAGATTTTCTGTACTGGCTATCATGCCAATCAATCGAAGCTTGCTCCTAATGGTTATTTAACTGGTGCGGAATGGGATTGGACTAGCGTATATACCCAATATGTAGAATGGTTTAAGGCTGGTAAGTCTGTTACTGATGGAGGCATTCCCCATCTAGTGCGTGGTGGGCTGAAGGAGAAGTTCTGTAAGATTTCACCCTTTGGTAGTGCGGTCAGCGCCGCAACCAAGAAGGAAGCCGAAAAGGTACTAGCCAAATTCATGGATGGTAGCATGGTGATCTATGCTGGCGAAATCAAAGACAACACAGGCAAGGTAGTTATTGCTAAGGATAAGCAGTACAAACAAACCGATCTCTATTTAGAAGAGAAGATGGATTGGTTTGTGGAAGGCGTTATTGGTAGCATCAAAAGCTAGGTTCCATAAACTTTTAAGTAGTGCTGCATAATTAAAACCCAAAACCAGAGGGCGTAACGCCCGCTAAGCGGGCGTTACGCCCTGCTAGGTTTTAAGTTTACTTATGCCTA
>NZ_LIRE01000097.1 GCF_001402795.1 Pseudanabaena sp. 'Roaring Creek' | reverse complement strand
TAACTTATTTGGCTATAGCTATAGACGATCGCGAGACTATTAAAAAAGTAAGTAATTCTGACGATTTTTTTGCAAATCAACTGCGATAATCTTACTAAAAATCTCACTAATTTATGAGTATCGTTAAATTGTCCATTCCCAAATTTCGATTGCGGACAACCATTGTCATTCCCTTTGTCCTGCAAATCATTGCAGCCGTAGGTATAGTAGGCTATCTATCATTTCGGAATGGACAGCAAGCGGTTAACGTTCTTGCCGACCGATTAAATGGAGAAATTAGCGCCAGAATTGAACAGCATGTGATCGGTTATCTCCATAAATCTCAAAACACCCTATGGTTAACTAAGGCAAATGTTTTAAGCGTAAACCTTAACCTGAAAGACTTTGAAGGAATGCAACGCTATTTTTGGCAGATAGTGCATAAAGGAAACTTTGAGGGATATCTATCCTATGGTAATGAAAAAGGAGAGTTTGTCGGTGTTGAATATCAGGAAGATGGTACTGTCCAACTGAAAACGGTTACTAGTGAAACTATTCCTCAAAGAGAAACCTATGCTTTAAATAGTGTTGGCGATCGCCAAAAGTTCCTAAAATCTGCTAAATACGATCCGCGCGATCGCCCTTGGTACAAAGCAGCAAAACAGGCGGGAAAAACAACTTGGAGCGAGATCTACCCATTTTTTTCCAGTAAAAATACAGTTATGGGGATTTCGCCCGTATCGCCAATCTTCGATTCCCAAGGAAATCTCCAAGGCGTTTTATGTATTAATGTCCGCTTGACTCAGGTTACAGACTTCCTCAGCCATTTGCAGATTAGTGCCAATGCGCAAAGCTTTATTATCGAGCGAACGGGGAATTTGGTAGCAAGTTCGGCGATCGCCCAACCTTTTAAGGTGATTGGGGAAGGAGATAATCGGACAATTGAGAGGCTTTTAGTCACTCAAAGTGACAATCCCATAATCAAAGCAACTGCGCGACATCTGCTCGAAAAATTTGGCAGTTTTACCGCAATTAACGGTAGCCAAAATCTCAAGTTTCAAAGCAGTGATGGCGGTTGGTATTACGTGCAGGTATTGCCCATTAAAGATGAGATGGGTATTGATTGGCTGACGGTGGTGGTCGTGCCTGAAAATGACTTCATGGGTCAAATCAATCAAAATAATCGGGATACTCTTTTCTTATGTTTGGGGGCTTTAATTATTTCGATTCTCCTTGGTATTCGGGCAGCGCATTTGATCGCTCGTCCATTATTACAGTTGGCTAAAGCCTCCGAGCAGGTTGCCGAGGGTAATCTAGAACAACAGATTCATAGTAGTGCGATCGTGGAAATTGCCACCCTGAGTCATTCCTTTAATCACATGACCGCCCAATTAAAGGAATCCTTTGCGGCACTCTACCAAAGTCAAGAATCTCTTCGTTTAGCTAATGAGGAATTAGAAGCGCGAGTCGAAAGACGCACGGCTGAACTCCGAAAGGAAAAGGAACGCTCGGAGCAGTTGCTATTAAACGTCCTACCTGCCTCGATCGCCGATCGCCTCAAACAAACGAATGAATCGCCTGCCGAGCATTTTGAAGATGCAACAATCCTATTTGCGGATATTGTCGGCTTTACTAGCTTGTCGGCGCGGATGGAGCCCCTAGAATTAGTTTCGGGGCTAAATCAGATCTTCTCCGCCTTTGACCAATTAACCGAAAAGTATGGGCTAGAAAAAATCAAAACGATTGGCGATGCCTATATGGTGGTGGGAGGTTTGCCGATTTCACGCCCAGATCATGCTAAGGCGATCGCGGATATGGCGCTGGACATGCAAGCCTATATCCAAAACTCTCCTAGTCTGCTGAGTGAATCCATAGAACTGCGGATTGGCATTAATACGGGAGCGGTCATTGCGGGAGTAATTGGCATCAAGAAATTTATCTACGACCTATGGGGCGATGCCGTTAATGTTGCATCTCGGATGGAGTCCCACGGAAAACCAGGATATATTCAGGTCACTGAAGCGACTTATCAGCGGCTAAAAGAGGATTACTTGCTGGAATCACGGGGCAGTATCACCGTCAAGGGACGCGGGGATATGGTGACCTATTGGCTGATCGGCAAAAAACAAATAATCACATAAACAACCAAAGAGAGCGCGTTTCACGCACTCTCTTTAGCTTTATCTTTCGCTTATGGGTATATAGGTTACATCATGTAAACCTGTATAAACCTGTGTTGGACGGAAGAGACGGTTATCAGAGAGTTGTTCCTTCCAATGGGCTAACCATCCAGGCACGCGGGCGATCGCAAAAATAGTTGTAAACAAATTGCTAGGAATACCAAGTTTTTTGTACACCAAGCCCGAGTAGAAATCGACATTTGGATGAATCCCTTTGTTGGCAAGCTTTTCATAAGCCTGCTTTTCCAATTCTAGGGCAATGTCATAGTAAGGATCATGCCCGAACTCATCAAACATTTTGTGCACTAAGTCCTGTAGTACGATCGCACGCGGATCTTTGACTTTATAAATGCGATGACCAAAGCCCATGAGCTTTTCTTTGCGTTCGATCTTGCGCTCCAAGTATGCGGTCACATTGTCAACGGAGCCAATTTCCTCAAGCATCATCATTACCTGCTCGTTAGCACCACCATGGAGAGGTCCTGCCAAAGTCCCGATCGCCGAAGTCATCACCGCATAGGGATCGGTCAGGGTCGAAGCCGTTACCAAAGCCGCAAAGGTGGAAGCGTTAACCGTATGTTCGGCATGAAGGGTCAAGCATACATCAAAAATTCTCGCCGCTAGAGGATCGGGAACTTTCTCATTTAACATGTAGAGAAAATTGGAAGCATAATCGAGATCGTCGCGGGGCATTACAGGATCGTTGCCTTGACGCATCATATGAAAAGCTGCCACCATTGTGGGCACCTTGGCAAGCAGCCTTACCGTTGCCTGATAAATGTATTCAGCATCATGAAAATTTCCCAGAGGATAGAACATCCCTAAAGCCGCCACACTCGTTTGCAATGCATCCATTGGATGAGCATTATCTGGGAAAGACTTAATCATGTCGCGAATGCGATATTTAATCCTTCTTCTGTGCGTAAGGTCGTGTTCAAATTCTTCTAGTTGAGTAGCTTGTGGCAATTCACCAAAGATTAGTAAGTAGCTGGTTTCAAGGAAATTACTATGCTTGCAGAGATCCTCAATACGGATGCCTCGATATTCGAGCAATCCTGCTTGACCATCAACATAACTTATATTGGACTGGGTGGCAGGAACTCCTTCTAAACCAGGCTTATATTCTCCGATCGCCATATCTTAGCTACCTTACAAGATTAATTTTGTTTATTTCTTGGTTTATTTTATCGCTATGTATGCTTATGACTGTGCATCCCTAACAATAAACCCAAAGAAAGCCAAAGATTAAGAGAGGACGCAATGCGTCCTCTCTTAATCTTTGGCTTTTACGCGGAAATTATTGAAAAGGGTTATTGCCCTGTTTGCCAAATAGGGAAGCTTCGCCCTTGATCACAGCTTTTGCAAGATTAAAGGCTGCCCAAGCCACTACTAAAGCAATGGGACCCAATACGACTAATACTCTTAAATCCATATATTTATACCGAGTTCAATAGAAATTGATTTTATTATTCATTATGACAGCAAAACCGCAGCATTAAAAACCGCAGCATTAAAAAACAGCGTCACAAGCCGTAGCGAACGCGGCGCGTTCGCTACGGCTTTTTTTGGGGGGTATATTTAATTGCGCCATTCTTGCGCTGTGGATTTTTTGGGGGGTATATTTAGTTGCGCCCAGCTATTTATACCAATTCACGAAAGTGTGACAACACTTTTGTGAATTAAAAAACAAACCCAGTAAGGTTTTGAGATTCCCCAAATGGCTACGCCATTTGGGGAATTAGTATTACGTCCTTTGTGTCAACTTAAATTTTGTGTCAGCTTAAATTTTGTGTCAGCTTAAATTTTTATGGAATATTGGCAAGCATTTGTTTTGGGAATCGTACAGGGGCTAACTGAGTTTTTGCCGATTAGTAGTACGGCTCATCTGAAGGTATTTCCCGCAATTTTGGGATGGAAAGATGCAGGCTTATCCTTTGATGCCGTCATTCAGCTTGGCAGCATCGTGGCGGTTGTTGGCTATTTCTGGAAAGATCTTCGCAATATTACGCTGGGGAGTATTCAAGCGGCGCGATCGCAAAATTACAAATCCCAAGAATTTAAGCTAGCCACAGCGATCGTTTTAGGTACTTTCCCGATTTTGTTTGTGGGATTGCTAATTAAGATATTTGTCCCAGACTATGACAAGTCGCCCTTGCGTAGTTTAACGGCGATCGCGATTGCTTCAATTGTGATGTCTAGCTTACTTGCACTAGCGGAAATATTGGGGCGACGAGAGGACAAAGACAAACGTCATTTTCAGAGAGTAAGGGTAATTGATGGCATCTTAATGGGCTTGGCGCAGGCGATGGCAATCATCCCTGGAGTATCTAGATCTGGTTCTACTCTAACCGCAGGATTGTTTCTCGGTTTAGATCGGGTGGCAGCAACCAGATTTTCCTTCTTATTAGGTATTCCTGCGATTACGATTGGTGGTTTGGTCGAATTAATTAGCATTGTCAAAAAAGGGTTTGGTGATGTCAGTATGGGTGCGTTAGCGATCGGGCTATTGTCATCGGTGATTTTTTCGTATTTGGCGATCGCATGGCTATTGAAGTTTTTCCAAACCCATACAACTTGGATCTTTGTGGGCTATCGACTAATATTTGGCGCTTTATTGCTAACGGGAGTAGGACTGGGTTGGTTGAAATAAGAGTAAGTAGCAAAACCAGAGAGCGTAACGCTCTCTGGTTTTAAATAACGTCAGTTCGGGATAATTTGCAACGGGCTTTGAGAAAGGGTTTGCCAGCTTAACCCGAACTGATGTTTCATTACCCAAGAAGAGAAGGCTGACGATCGCAATGGAGCTTACTTTAGGCTAATGCCCAGTAGTTGAGCGATCGCAGGTATTATGTTTTCTGCTCTTTCTATATCTAGGTTTGCATGACTTATAGCGTTATTTCTTGAGGTTGGGGATTGGGGGGATGAGTTTTGCTTGACACGCTCTCCCATTTGGCGGCGTTCGGGAGCAGGGAAGGTAGAGAAGGTACGACGGAGTAGGGGTAACACTAAATCGAAGGTGGTTGGGGAGAGGCTTGTTACCCAGTTGTCGAGAACTTGCCAGAGGCGATCGTCATGGAGGAGGACGACTCCACTTCCTTTGAGCAATCCTTCGATCCATTTTGCGGCTTGGTTGGCATCGTTGGTGACGGATAGAAATAGCCCCATATGGGTTTCGACATCGTTGCTACTAAAGACTCCTGCATCGAGTAATAGGCGACAGCAACAGCCCGATAACAAGCCATGTATTCCTGATTGGTTGGTTAATTGGGTTAGTACACCATGCCATAGAGAGTCATATTGAGAATTTTGCAGGAGGGTAATGACACGATTCATGGCGATCGCTAATTCATACATCTGGCTAGCGGCTTCGTCATTTAGAGAGGCACAGGCTACGGGAAGCCCTATACAGATGCGCGTGATTAATCCATCGACTACGTGGGAAATGATTTGGGTGTCAATTTGACGGACATTCCCATACCTTGATAGGTTACCGAGGGGAGGTAAGGCTTGCATTAGGTGGGTGATGTCGGAGGCGATCGCGGCTTCGGTTTGTAAGCGCGTCATCAAGTAACTCGCGGCCTCTCCGAGATTAGCTAAGAGAACTTTATCTACTAGGTTGGTGAGACTGGGCAGATCCTTGGCGTGATTGGCTTGGTGTCTTGTGTAGTTAGTGGCAGCATCGAGGATGGTTTGTCCCCAGACCCCAGCTTCGATTAGTCGAACGGCAAATTCGGGTTCCCACTGTAATTGCCATGGTTCTTTAAAAGTTCCTTTGCCCTTTGAGTATTGGTTCTTTCCCCAAGGGATATTGAGTAGGGTTAAACGGTAGAGTAATTGCGATCGCTCTAAATCCGTAGCATTGCGGAGATCTAGTTCTAGGGTTTTCGCTTCTGGCTTCAAGCGAAGGCGTTTCTGCTGGCGAATTAGATCCTGTTGCAAGGGAACCATGGGGGTATTGTCGGGCACTCTCCCCATCCGATCGCTTACGATCAATTCCTGATGGATTGCTTGCATGGGCAGAGGATCGCCAAAACAGAGCACGGATTGAATTGCTTCGTTAAGTTCGGGTAGCCCTGCTAGGGGGCGATCGCGCAGGGCTGATAGTGCTTCGGCTAAACGCACTGCTTCGATGACACTCGCAGAGGAAGCATCAATATCCTTAGTGCGTAATAATCTGGCAACGCGGGTAATCCAACGAATGACGACTTGTTCAGAATTATGCTGAAAGTTTGTCCAGAGGTGATCGTACCATCCTGGCGAATTGATACCTGCACTGTAACCGCTTGCGAGGGCGAGTCGGCTATAGCTCCAAGGAATCCAAGTAGCTTCTATTTTGACTTTGGGCAGTCCTTTGAGGATCTCAGCATCAACCTTTGCGGGCGGTAGGTTGACTAGGGCAGGAGCGTGCCAAGCTCCACAAACTACCGCAATACGCTCTTTCCCTTGCGCTAAGGCGGTGCGAATTGTCTGGCGCATATAGGCTTCGCGCTGTTGTTCGCGTATTTTGTCGAAGGGATCTTCTGAGGAATCTAGCTCCTCACGTAAGGCTGTCATCGCCTCCAAAATCCCTTTAAATAGATCATTACTATCTTGGCGATGTTCGACCATATATTCCCACCAACTTTCACCATCACTGAAGCCTGCGACTTCAGCTAGCCATCCTAGAGGATCTCTGTGAGAGATGCCTAAGGTGGTATGAGGCGTTGGAGCGGGATTTTCTTGGGGTTCTTCTTCTATGGGGCTTGCAGCGGGTTCTTTCATTGCCAGACAATGGGCTTGCGGCAGATCCATAAACCTGACAGGAATATTATTGTGGAAACCATATTGGATGGCTTGCCATTCAGGAGAGAAGGTTGCGAAGGGGAAATAAACGGAATTTTCTAAGCAATCGGGGGCATAGACTAATAGGGCAACAGGTGGTTGCATTTCAGCATGGATGGCTAGGGGTAGGAGCGCTTGAGCTTCAGGAGGACCTTCGACTAAAATGAGATCGGGCTGAAGACTTGCCAGCGATTGGCTTAAGCTGCGTGCCGAACCTGGTCCATGATGGCGAATGCCAAAAATATGGACTTTATGGGAGTTGGAGGAACTAGAAGAAGAGCGATCGCTAGCCAAGGGTTAACTAGCCTCCCGACAAGCACGATATAGGTCTTTCCAGTTGTCCCGCTCCTTCATGACTGTTTCGAGATATTCTTTCCAAACTAGTCCATCCTGTATCGGGTCTTTTACTACTGCCCCAATCAGGCTAGAGGCGACATCTCCTGCGCGTAGATAACCATCGCCAAAATGAGCGGCTAGGGCTAAACCACTGTTAACTACGGAAATCGCTTCGGCGGTGCTAAGCGTACCGCTAGGAGACTTCAATTTAGTTTTCCCATCGCTAGTGATGCCGTTGCGGAGTTCGCGGAAAATGGTCACGATGCGGCGAATCTCTTCGAGGGCCGGGGGCTCGGCGGGTAGTTCGAGGGCGCGACCGAGGCTAGCCACGCGACGTTGCACGATTTCTACTTCTTCTTCACTGCTGTCGGGTACGGGTAAAATGACGGTATTAAAGCGTCGTTTGAGAGCGCTGGAGAGTTCGTTTACGCCGCGATCGCGATTATTTGCCGTAGCAATAACGTTAAATCCCCTTGTGGACTGGACTTCGGAATTGAGTTCGGGAATTGGTAACGTCTTTTCTGAAAGGATGGTAATGAGGGTGTCTTGGACATCGGAAGGAATGCGCGTTAACTCTTCGACGCGGGCGATTTTGCCATCGGTCATTGCCCGCATCATGGGGCTGGCTACGAGGGCATCTATGGAGGGACCTTCAGTGAGGAGACGGGCATAGTTCCAGCCGTAGCGAATCGCTTCTTCACTGGTTCCTGCGGTTCCTTGGATGAGCAACGTCGAGTCGCGGGCGATCGCAGCGGCAAGATGTTCGGAAACCCACGATTTGGCTGTGCCAGGAACGCCAAAGAGGAGTAAGGCGCGATCGGTTGTCAGGGTCGCGATCGCAATTTCGATGATGCGTTTGTTGCCAATATACTTGGGAGAAACTTCAAAGCCGTTGTCTAGCTTACCTCCGAGTAAATAGGTCGATACCGCCCAAGGTGAAAGCTTCCAATTGGGAGGACGCTGCTTGGTATCTATTTTCGCGATTTCTTCTAATTCATGGGCAAATTGATGTTCCGCATGTTCGCGCAATAAGGTTGATACCGACGTAGCTATTTCCTGCGGAGATTCCCCTCCTTTTTTAGTAGTTCTTTCGGTAGTTTTTTCGTTGGTTTCTGTGGTAATTTCTGCTTTAGCTTTATTGGCTTTAGATGTTCTCGCTGATTGCTTTTCACCAGTCATAAACTCACTCCATCATCTGTAATTGACTCTAGCATTTCTTGCCGCAGTTGCAGTACATCGATAAATTTTTCGATCGCATTTTTAAATGCGTTTTGCACATATCCCCATTGTTTAAGTTCTTGGGGGTTATCAGAGTTGTGACTTGCTTCCTGCAACTTCTGATTGATTGCCAAGGCTTTGGCTTTTGCGATCGGGAAGCTCGATCGCGCCATATACTGAGATGAATTCTGGATAAATTCTTTGACTGTCCAGTAGTTGCTAGTCTGATGCATTGATAGAGAATTGTTAATAAAGCTTTCTATATGCCTAATGATGATTAGTTCTAAAACGATTTCGCTAATTTCCAGATTCCATACGGCTTGTTTGCTAAACAGAAGCGAATGATGGAGATTGCTAAAAGCGATCGCAGGATGTTTGATGAGATATATCCATGCGGCTTGCTGATTGTCGTTAGAGATTTGATGGGGGATGGAATTGGCTAGCGTGAGATTCGCAATTTTATTTGTAATTTCTGGATTGTTTAAATCCACCAAGCCTTGTAACCATACTAGGTCTTGGGTCTTTTGGGCGATGGCGATCCATCCTTGTAGGATTAAGCGATCACTTTGAGGATGATGGGCTGCTTGAATGAGATCCTCTGTCGATAGGGTAAATTGCTGATGCCAGAAGGATAAGGGGACTGCGATTAAGTCTTGGAAGAACCACGAAGCCCGATCGCCTACTTGACTATCTGCACTTTTGGCTTCGATGCCATCCCTTGCCATCTCCGCTGTATGGCTATTGGGCAACTCCACCGTAAAATAATGCCGATCCTTTTGATCCTTTATGCGCTCTAGTTTGATTAAATTCTCAATTCTAGCGATCGCTCTTTGCCCAAATCGTGATTCAGGTAAATAGGTGAGTAGATTGACGGCAGTCCGTCGTACTTCCTTGCTCCGATCGTCCAGCAAGGATTCCAGAAAAGGCTCATCTTCCATGCTTAGATTTGTGATGCAGAGCTCTAAAAAAGCCGCGCGATCGCTAGCACTTTCCTGTTTCCAGCTAGACTCTAATTTTTGTCGGGCTTGCTGGGGGGCTTGGCGGCGTAACTTAGTGAGCCAGAGCAATCGTGATGCTTTACTACCTGTATCCCATAGGGTTTCATTGTCATCATCCCCAGCTAAATAGTTCCATTCAGGATTTTGAGCTGCTAGCCATTGCCCCCTTTTGCCAACGACGCTAGCGATCGCCTCCCGTAATTCTGAATGACGTTTGCCCAAGGATAATAATGCAGGTAGATTCCTCTCGTTTACCCTTTGCCCTGCATCAGCAAGAGTTTGGAGTAGTTCGGGTAAAACTGAATCGCGATCGCCATCGATCATGAGAGATAGATAGCGATCGGTGCGATCGCTGCAACGGGGTAAATCCTCTAGGTCGCATGGAGAGCCGAGTGATGTATTATCTTGCAGCGGTAACTGTCCAGCTTTTGCATATAGAGTGATGCTGCTGATGGTATCTAATAAAGCTGATTCCCGATCGGTCATATCGATACTTGCCAGCAGTTTACCTAAAGCTCCCTCCGTCGCGATCGGCGTAAAAGGCTGTCTCTGCGTACCGATTAAGGCGATCGCGGTGATGTTTTTTAATAATGAAGATGCAAATATATTCATTAAGGTTTTCCTGAGTCAGGTTCTCATTTTGATTTTCTTCGAGAATCTTGGGCAAGTTTTGGCGATTGTTAGTATGAAAATATTCCCTTTATTTGGGGTTTATTTGGGGCTTATTTAGGGCAGTTTAAATAGTTGCTTCCATTAAATCAAACATTATCTACCTGAAATCAGGGTTTGATTTGTTTGATTTCATGCTATTTCAATACTTTTCCACAGAATCTCTTTAGATTTGGCTATGGTTCTCTATCAGTAAAAAGTCGTAGCATGAATAAGTCTAAAAATTTCGACATATTCCTTAGAAAAACAATATAAGTAGCTAAGTTTTATGGTCAAGCGATCTCTACAAGCATGTCCATTGGGTATTCAACAGGCAAAACGTTCCTTCGCCATAAAAGGATGGACGCAGGAAAATTTAGCAGGAGAAGTTAACCTCAAAACCCGCCAACCTATTTGGCGCTTTTTTACGGGTAAACCCGTGGATCGACATATTTTTATGGAAATTTGTTCGATTTTAGATTTAGATTGGCGTGAAGTTGCGGCTAATCCACCTGCGGAATTCCCAGAATATGGAGAGAATTTCAAAGCTGGTGCATTGGATATTGACAGCTTAGTCCGCGAAGTGCGATCGCAACACCATGAAAGCATTTGGCATCATTGCGGACTATTGCAATTACTAGATATTAGCCGTCCTGTCAGCATAGAAGATATCTATGTAGATGTTAATATTTTGGAAGAAGTCCCCAGTCAGAAATGGATTGATATTGCCGAACTCCAAAATTTACAACTTTCAGAATTTGATCGCGTCGGTTTTGGAGCGATCCAGAGCAAGCAAGTATCGGGGATGAGTGCGGTCGAAACTTACTCAAAGCTGAGAATGCTTGGTAAACCTGGAGCTGGGAAAACCACTTTTTTAAAATATTTGGCAATCCAATGCGATCGCGGTGAGTTTGCCGCCCATCAAGTTCCCATATTTATCAAGCTGAAGGATTTTGCTGAAGATGCAAGGGACAATGATAAGTTCAGCCTCCTCACCTATATCCGCCAGATCCTGCTTAACTCAGGTATACATAATCCCGCAGCGATTGAAACTTTATTGAAAGCAGGACGAGTCTTACTCCTCCTCGATGGGATAGATGAGGTACTGCATGAAGAGATATCCTTAGTACTGCGCGAGATTTGTAAATTTTCGGATAAGTTCCATAAAAATCAGTTTGTGGTCACCTGTCGGACTACGGCTCAAAAGCTGCAAAACTTTGGATTTACCGATGTTGAGCTTGCGCCATTTACCCAATTACAAATTACGACCTTTGCCAAAAAATGGTTCTCCACCTTTGCCAAAGATCAGTTGGAGTTAAATGAAGAGAAGTCGGAAGAGTTTATGGAGAAGTTGGAACGATCCGAAAACTGGAAACTTCGTCAAATGGTCGTTACGCCCTTATTTCTCCATCTCGCCTGTTGGGTGTTCCATGCCCAAGGGAAATTTCCTAGTAAACGAACAGAATTTTACAAACAGGGCTTAGATCTCTTATTAGGTAAGTGGGATGAGATTAAGGGCATCGAACGGGACAATATTTACCGAGGATTTGCCTTACCTCAAAAGCTGAAATTGCTCAGTCAACTGGCGGCGATTACCTTTGAGAAGGGCGATTATTTTTTCGAGCAACGCAAGATCGAACAGTATATTGGCGACTATTTAAAACAGTTGCCCGATGTCACTTCGGAACCAGAAGAACTTCAATATGCTAGCGAGTCGGTATTGAAAGCGATCGAATCTCAGCATGGACTATTGATCGAACGGGCAAGAGGAGTCTTCTCTTTTTCCTATCTTGCCTTTCAAGAATATTTTACCGCCCGAAATATTGTCGCTAGTCATAATCTCCAAGCCCTCGATCAAGCTTTGGAGGGGCTGGTGAGCCATCTCACCGATCCGCATTGGCACGAGATCTTTCTCTTAACCTCGTCAATGCTGCGTAGTGCTGATTCGTTGATGCAATTGATGAAGCAGCAGATCGATGCTTTAGTTGCCAAAGATCCTTATCTACAGGAGTTTTTAGTATGGGCAAGTAGTAAAACCCAAACTCTGCCTACGGAATCAAAAGATGCAACGATCCGCGCCTTTTATTTAGCCCTATCGCGATCGCCGCATCAGGTGGCAGATTTCGCCCTTGCCTGTGCTCTCGATCAGGGGCTGATGCTTGACACTGCCCTAGATAATCTCGTACTGGAATGCGCGGTTAACCAGAGCCCTGACTTCGCCCATGCCCATCTATGTGGCGATGCTCTCAGTAATATTTTGGGAATAGTGATCGATGCTGGGTTCCAAAAATCTTTGCAACAACTGTACGATCAACTACCCAAGGAGCGGCAAGGGTTAGAGGATTGGTGGAAACCTCATCATGACAATTGGGTAGAGCAATTGCGGCAAACGACCAATCACTATCGTAATGTGAACCATGATTGGTCATTTAGTGCCGAACAGCAGCGGGTTCTCCAAAGCTATTATGATGCTAATCAGTTATTAGTTGATTGTTTGAATAGTAACTGTGAAGTAACTGCTGCAATTCGTCAAGAGATCGAAGCGACCTTACTTTTATCTCAACAGGAATTAGAAAAACGAGAATGGCAAGGAGAATGAATTGATAGATCGCTCATTTGGATTTTACGGACTTGCTTTTTTTGGAATTATTGGACTGCGCTACTTTCTCATGGCAGGTGGAGCCTATTGCTTCTTTTATCAGCCCTTTAAGAGTATAGAGAGCGCATCCTTACCAAAGTCTCTTTCCCCAACTTGGCAAGCGATCAAGCATGACATTCAACTCTCAATCATATCATCGGCAATATTTGCGATCGCCGCTGCCTCCATCGTGACTGCCTATAACTTAGGGATAACGCGTTTATATAGCGATGGCGATCGCTATGGATTCTGGTACTTAGGAGCGAGCTATATCATCGTATTGATTCTGCAAGATACATACTTCTACTTTACCCATCGCCTCTTTCATCACCCCTTACTTTTTCCTTGGTTACATCAAGGACACCATCAATCGCGATATCCGACCCCTTGGACATCCTTTGCCTTTGATCCTTTAGAAGCGATCGTCCAGTCCCTATTCTTGATGGCGATCGCTTTTATTATCCCGCTCCATTTTATTACCCTCATTGCCGTCCTCACGACAATGACAATCTGGGCGATCGTCAACCATCTAGGGCTCGATCGCTTGCCCCTCACCTTTCCTCATCATTGGCTTGGCAACTGGTTTATCGGTCCCGCCCACCATTCCATCCACCACCTTAAATACACCAAGCACTATGGTTTGTACTTCACCTTCTGGGATAAATTCTTAAATACCGAAGATCTCAATTATTCTCCCAAAGCCTAAATACCAAGCCAGAGAGGGTACCGCCCGCGCAGCGGGCGGTACCCTCTCTGGCTTGGCGAACCATCCCATCAAAATAGCCCAATAGGGAGGAAGAAATGACTGATAGATATTTAGTATGGTAAGGATGGGTGACCCAAAGCGTCACCCATCCTTACCATACTAAATCCTTCCCTTTTTAGGATTACCTGATTTCAATCTGATACCATAGCATCACAAGTAAAAACTACCCAATTCAAGAGTAATGACCACTGAATCTATAAGTACAGCAACTCTACTAGAACGGTTGAATTGGCGCTATGCCACCAAGAAGTTTGATGCAAATCAAACTATTCCTGAGGCTACATGGCAAGCATTGAGCGAGTCCCTTGTCCTTACTCCTTCCTCCTATGGTTTACAACCTTGGAAATTTTGGGTGATTACCAATTCCGAAATCAAAGCCGCATTGAAGCCTGTTTCTTGGAATCAAGATCAGGTAACTGATTGTTCTCATTTTGTCGTTTTTTCGATTAAGAAAAACTTAACCGCCGAACATATCGATCACTTTGTGGAAAGAACTGCTGAAGTCCGTGGAATTCCTGCCGAATCCCTATCAGGCTACCGCAACATGATGGTTGGTGATGTTATATATGGTCCTCGAAGCCTGACCGTAAACGAATGGGCAACCCGCCAGACCTATATTGCTTTAGGTAACTTTATGACTGCTGCGGCTTTATTAGGTGTAGATACCTGCCCAATGGAAGGACTAGATCCTGCTAAGTACGATCAGATCTTAGAACTACCCAGTAAGGGCTATGCTACCGTAGTCGCCTGTGCTGCGGGATATCGTGCTAGCGATGACAAGTACGCAGAACTGGCAAAAGTCCGTTTTGCTAATTCTGAAGTAATTGAAACTTTAGCCTAAGCTCCACAGAGAAATCCCAAAAAAAAGATGAGTGGCGGCGCGAAGCGCCGCCACTCATCTTTTTTTTGGGATTTCTCTGTGGAGCTTAAATTTTGTACCGTAGTTAATCAATTCATCCAATTCATTCCATAAATTAATCCGTAGATTGTCAAAGTAGTTACAGCCTGATTACTTTGAGTAAAGCAATGACAATCATCAGAAATAAGCGTGCTGTGGGTTTCTTCTCTAGCCATGAGGAAGCAGAGGATGCACTCAATCAATTGCGAGAAGGAAAATTTCCCATGGATCAAGTATCGCTCATCGCCAAAGATACCGATCGCTTTAAATCCAATCCATCTGAATATGGTGTAAAGACCAGCGCGGTCGCAGGTGGTGCAATTGCGGGTGGAACCGTTGGTGGGATTGCAGGATTGTTAGTTGGCTTAGGAACATTAGCTATTCCTGGAATCGGCATGATTGTCTTGATCGGAACCACAGCCACAGCGATCGCGACAACTTTAGCGGGTAGTGCGATCGGTGTCATAGCAGGCAGTTTGGTCGGTGGATTAGTTGGGCTAGGTATCCCCGAAGATAAAGCACAGATCTATCACGATCACATTGTCAATGGCAGCTATTTAGTCATCGTTGATGGCTCGGAAGCCGAAATTATTCAAGTTGAAGACATTCTCAGACATAAGGGAATCCATGAATGGGGAGTTTACAATATTCCCGCATCAAGAAACTACCTCGAACCTGTCGTGAGTTTATAGTCCAGTTACTAAGATTGACTATTTTTAGTCATTTAAAATAAGAATAGTCTTTCGTAAGTTTTATATCAAATTCAATCAAACTATTCAATTCATTCTACAGATCATGCAATCAGTTGCAAGAATGAATATAAATAGCGAACTATTAATTCAAGCTAAATTTTTTAAGCCAAATTAATAGTTGTCAAACAAAATCAACAAGAGATAAATACATGAGCTTACAAGACAAAGCAAAAGCCACTGCTAAAAACATTGAAGGCAAATTACAAGAGGCTGTAGGAGATGTAACAGGAGATCCTAAGACTCAAGCCGAAGGGAAAGCGAAACAAGCTGAAGCTACCGCTCGCCAAACAATTGAAGATGTTAAAGACGAAACCAAGAAAATTATTAAATAATAATTTTCTTGGTTTCCCAAAGATTAGATTGTGAATACAGTCTAATCTTTTTACTTAGATTTTTATCCCCCATAAACAGCAATGATAAATATAATTTGGACTGGGATTGGCGTGCTTCTAATCCTCTGGCTATTAGGATTCTCAATTAATATTGGTGGTGGATTAATTCATCTACTATTAGTTTTGGCAGTGATTGGTATTGTCTATAATATATTTATTGGTCGCCGCATTATCTGATCGATTAATATTTGCCAGTTATTGCCATTTATATCCAGCCTAATTTACTTTCTCAAGAGCTAAAAATGAACAAAGATCCTTACGATGAAAGTAATTCCGAACGTCGGCAAGATTTAAGAAATGAAGAGGAAAGTTTTCGCCTTCAACAATATGAAGGAAGAGTAGAAATTGGTAGAAGAAGAGAAATATTTGCTTGGATTATCAATAGTATTTACTTCTTAGTTGGAGCGTTGGAAATTTTATTGTTCCTGCGTTTTTTATTGCGTTTTACAGGGGCAAATCCCCAAAATGAATTTACTCAGTTCATTTATAATTTATCCGCTCCTTTCATGACTCCATTTTCAACATTATTTATTAGCCCCACTGCCAATGCTGCTGTTAATATTTTTGATATTAACATTCTCATTGCCATTGTTGTTTATTCACTAGCAGGTTGGTTAGCTGTTAGGTTTGTCCAATTCATTTACAATCGACCTTAAGCTTTAAATAACTGATTATAATTTAAGTTCAGAGTCATAGCCTGTATTACAATTCACCAATAATGTAGGCTTTATTTTTGATTTAATTGTACCTAGTTATTTTGATATATAGCTATCCTAAATCATTTGTAGATTTTGGGGTTTGTGGAAGCGCACCCCAAAGGGGTGCGCTTCCACAAACCATTTAGGATTGCTATATGCATCAAGCAGAATTTTGTGCAGAGTTTATCGCTATAGTGATTAATTTTTGTAACGTAATCGAGCAATTCAAACAATTCATTTCAAAGATAATCAAATTATTTGTCAACATAATAAAAAGAGATTGCTTTAATCAAACAATTCTTCATTATAACAAAACTAAAAATAGCTATGCCATTTTTAGTTTTTCAAACCCTTAATAGGTTTGATTTTTAATTCACGAATCGATATTAGACTGTTATCGGAAAACCTTAGCCAATAAAATCTTTGGATATCAATATGTCACTAAGTAATTCTAGTCAATCTCTCAAACTGTCAAACAATAATTCCGAAAATTTTTACCGTCTAAACCAGTATCTCCAAGGGTTTGAAGATGAGGAGCTAACAATTTATCAAGGCTCATCGATCGCCAAAGAAATCGATCTCTGGCATCCCACAGAAAGCAGAAAAAAAGTTAACGAAATCAGGAATGGCGATCTAGTCGGCGGAAAAATGGGACTAGAAAGCACCAAAGAGAATAGAAGCGATCGCTTTAATTGCCCACAGTGGTGGATTAAACTCTTTACCGCGAAACCTTTCTATCTCTATTATTTCGGTGCTTTTCAGACCTTTCAAGAAGCAAGAATTTTGAAACAGGGTTTTAAACAAGATTTACTCGACGAAGGAGCTAGTATTGTTTGCCTCACCATCAAATACTGCTCGCCTAATCAGGTAACGATTCCCTGTTCCGAATTAACTCCTCAAGAATTTGAACGATTGCTATCAGAGGTATCTGATAACTAAGCTTCAATAATTACCCGCAAATTACCGTGTTTTTTATTAACGCGACAGGTGGTGGTGTCCCCAACTCGTATGCCAGAACGCTCAAAGTCAAGATCGACAACTGCCTGACCAATTCGCAAGTTATGAATAGAAATATTCCCAATCGATATGGGTAAGGCAGAATCGATAATATGGAGCTGCTGTGCTGGAGCATTAGGAACGAGATTTACCATCATGGCAATTAATTGGAAGATCGTTCCCGTTGCCCAAGCTTGGGGCGAACAAGCCACAGGATATTGAACGGGGGAGCTAAACCCGTCATGCTCGTACCCACAAAATAGTTCGGGAGGTCGATGATAGGGCTGGGATAGGGTCATATTAATCAATCCTTGAGCAACGTCTAAGGATTGGTCAATGAGATTAAGCGATCGCAAGCCAAGGGCGATGAGGCTATTATCATGGGGCCAAACAGAACCAATATGGTATCCCAAGGGGTTATAGGCAGGAGAAAGCGTACTCAGTGTCCGAATTCCCCAACCGTTATACATATCGGGCTCTCGCAATCTTGCGGCGACCATTAAAGCCTTGTCATGCTCAAAAATACCGAGATTTAAGCAATGACCAGGATTAGAAGTAATGCTATCAACGGGCTTACCTTCACCATCAAGCGCAAGGGCACAATAGTTTTGATCGGGAAGCCAGAAATCCCGATTAAACCTTGCCTTCAGGTCTTTAGCCTGCGATTGCCATCGGGTGGCAAAATCTGGCAAGTTCTTTTTAGTAGCCAGTTCGCTCATCCGAATCTTGGCAGCATAAACATATCCCTGCACTTCCGATAGGGCGATCGCACCTTGAGCCAATTCCCCATTACGATTGACGATACAATTTTCTGAGTCTTTCCAACCTTGGTTCACTAATCCCCGTTTAGAGCGACGATGGTAAGTAAGATAACCCGTATCTTTACAATTGCGATCAATCCATTCCATCGCGGCGATCGCATTTGACCATAACTTATCCAGCAACTCGTTATCCGCAGTCCAAGCGTAATATTCAGCATATAGCATCAACCAGAGCGGAGTCGCATCAACAGTTCCATAGTAAGGTGTATGGGGAATCTCCTGACAACGCGCCATCTCTCCCAATCGAATCTCATGTAAGATCTTGCCTAACTCTTCATCGCGGGACTCATCTTCAGTTTTACCTTGATATTGAGCCAGAATTGACAAGGTTTCACGGGCAATCGTAGGATCTAAAACCAAGGTCTGGGAAGCGGCAATAATGGAATCTCGACCAAATAAAGTAGAGAACCAAGGAACGCCTGCGGAAAGAAATCGATGCCCTTCAAAGGTCTGTCTGAGTAAATAAATATCTTGTACAGCCCGCTCGATCGCTAGATTTAGAGCTTCATTATCGGTACGAATGGTAGTGATGTTATCTGTCCAAGCAGTCTCTTCTAGCAACTCTTCGTTTTTGGCTTGAGCAAAGTTAATCGGGACACTCACCATCGAAGTAGGACGATTATTAGTAAATAAATGAATTCGATACCCTAAGGTCACCGACTGGTGACTTGCCAGCTTTAATTGCCAAATAGCAGTGTATCCCTCGATCGCATCAGGCTGAAGCGAATTAAACTGAATGCGCGATTCCATCAATACATTATCTAGTCCCAGATAAGCAAGCACGATTTCTCGTTCGATCTCGATCGGTGAATCAAGCTCGAACTCAGCAACAGGAGATATATACCTTAATAAATCCCCTCTTTTCTCTCTCTTATTACCTCTAACCTCAAATAAATCCAGAAAATCCGCATCAAAACTAAGACTCATCGTAAAGCCGATCGGAATTGTATTGTAGTTAGTGACTTGTATTTCTTCAAATACCCCCCCCTTGATCATGATTTCACGATGAATGCCGATCGTTTCCGTTTTAATGCCGCTTTCTAGATCGCCAATATGCCGATTAGAACATAGGATGGTCATATCAAAGCCTTTACGAGCCGTACTACTAAACGAAACTGGCGATCGCCCTTCAATCTGCAATTCCAAGCGGCTCAAAAACCTCGTATCCCGACAAAATAACCCCATGCTGCTCTCAATCCCTTCAGCACGACAGCCCGTATCGTAGATATTGCCCAGCGTATCGGTAATTAAGAACAATTCATTATCTTTGAGGGTAAGGGTCGAAATTGGGCGATCGCCAATTTCACAAACCCAAGGAGAAACAGGCATTTCACTAGTCGGGATAAAATTCCGACCATCAATTTCAACAACGTTATTCATGATGATTCCGAACAATAATGAAGCTAACTATATGGAAAATTACATGTAGCTCAGCATAATTAAAAACCAAAACCAGAGAGCGTACCGCCCGCTACGCGGGCGGTACGCTCTTCTAGGACTTAAGTTTACTTATGTCTAGCTACTTAATTGCGTGGCATTGAGCAATATTCTTTGGGAGAGAGTAGAATTTAGGATATTCTTGGAGTCAGGCTTACTGAAGTAGCGAGACTGCTCATGCATAATCGATTGTGCCAATATATGCCGATACAGTTCGCTGAGTTGAATTGCCACACCTCCCCAAGTAAATCGCTGATTGACATTAGCCGAGGCTTGCTTTCGCATCTTTCTTGCCCATAACTCATCAAAGAGAATGCGATACATCCCATTAGCAAAGGCAAGGGTATCTTGTGGAGGAACTAACAGCCCTGTTTGCTCAGGAATAATCGTAAACTTTAAACCGCCTACGTCAGAAGCAACTACGGGAGTACCACAGGCCATCGCCTCGATCGCCACTAATCCAAAGGGCTCATAATGGCTGGGAATCACGCAGATATCCGCCGATGTGTAGTAGAGAGGCAAAATATCATGACCGATCTGCCCCGCAAACACCACATCCTCATAGAGCCCTAGCTCTAATACAAGATGTTCGATCTTCGCTCTTTCTGCCCCATCAGGCATATGCGGAGAACTCCCGCCAACAATGATCAATCTGAGTTTTTTGTCACTCTGCTCCTTTAGTAAAGCAAAAGCGCGCACTAAGGTTTCAATTCCCTTACGCGGATCGAATCTACCCACATATAAAATAATTTGTTCCTGAAGGGATAACCGCAATTGTTTACGTGCGTCGGGTTTCGACATCAATCGAAAATTGCTCGTATCCGTTCCACAGGGAATCATTTCAATCCTGCCATAGACGGAAACTTGCGATCGCAAAATCTCCGCCTCCTGAGGGCTAGTAGCAACAATGCAATTAGCTCTCTCTAAGATCTCCCGTTCGATCTGCATACGCATATCCGCAATGGAAGGTTGGTTTACCGATTGATATTTCACGACTCCGAGGGAATGGTAAGTATGTAAAACCTGTACGGAGCTTGTTTTTTGGAGTTCTAAGCCCACCCAAGCCGAGAGCCAATAGTTGGTATGAATTAAAGGATAATGCAGCCCTTGAGAAGCCTGAAATGCTTGAAATGAATTCACAAACTCAGGCATATGCTCTAATAATTTATCCCTAGGGATATAGCTCTGCTTACCTGCCTTGAGACGAATTGTCCGACAATAAGGAGAATGTTGGACAATATCATCATCATCGGGATTCACTTTGCGGGTAAACATATCCACTTGCCAGCCTAATTTTGCCAAGTTTTCACCCACATGACGAACATAGACATTTTGTCCGCCTGCTTCTTCTAAGCCAATCTCTGCGGCAGGATCGGCATGGTCTGAGATGAGTGCGATCGCCTGTCGATTTAAACTTTTCATCGGTTATCTCCTATCTCACTGCCAAAGTCTTAACATGACCATTGCGCGAATACTTTTCCGCCAAGATTTTTTGATAGACCGCTTCATAACCATCGGCCATATGCTTCGCTGTAAAATTCAGCAAGATATGCTCACGACAGGCTCGACGATCTAGTAGAGCTACCTTAGCAATCGCCGCAACACATTCAGCGACATTTTGGCAGAGAATGCCCGTCAGCCCATCGGCAATGATTTCTGGCACCGAACCCAAAGCGATCGCAATTACAGGGGTTCCTGTCACCATCGATTCAATCATTACCAAACCAAAGGGCTCTTGCCAAGTAATCGGAAAGAGGGTTGCCACCGCACCACCCATGAGAATACTTTTCTGCTCGTGATTTGCCTCTCCGAGAAATTCAATTTGAAATCCATCAATATGGGGTTTAATTTCTCGTTCAAAGTATTCCAAATCAATATCATCTACCTTGCCAGCCATTTTTAGATGCCAACCTGACTGCTTAGCGATTTCTACAGCTAAATGCGCTCCTTTTTCGGGAGACATACGTCCCAAAAAAGCAAGATAGGGCGGATGATCGGGCTGAAGATGGAACTTATACGTAGTAGGATCGATACCATTGTAGATCGTAGCTACATAGTTTAATCCCAAACGAGTCTCTCTTTGGGAGTTAGAAATGCTGATAAAAGGCTGGTTGCGCACATGGGAAAACATCTTTTCGTTGTCGGCAGTAAAAATTCCATGTAAGGTATGAACTGTCGGAGTTTTAACTAAGGTTGAATAGGGCATTGAGACGCAACCCACATGGGAATGAATAATGTCAAACTCATCGGCTCTTTCATACACACGATTCATATTCAACATGTCATAGATGCTATATTCATGAACACTTGTATCTAGACGCAGTGCCTTTGGATGTACAGATTCTAATTTGGAATGAGTAATCGAATCTCCAGATGCAAATAGTGTAATATCATGACCGCGCCGAACTAATTCTTCAGTCAATAAACTCACTACCAGCTCAATACCTCCATAGGCAGGAGGGGGAACCTGTTCCCACAGTGGAGCAACTTGAGCAATTCTCATTATTAATCTCCTATTTCTAACTTTTTGTGCAGTCGATTAAGAAGGTCTACCGTTGATTTTGATGATGGGAATAACGCTTAATAACTAGAACATAACTAGAACATAACAGAGCGATGTTTGAATTAATGTATATGTAAGCATTTCAAGACAGGAAAAATATCAGGATTATTAACAAATTCTTCAAATTTCAGAATCCAAATCGGATCGAGTCTCAAGCATCAACAACTATATTTTTGCGATCGCTCTTGGGAATGCAACTATATTTTCTTTGAATATTTCTTTCCATATTTCTTTCAATACAATGACTACCCCCAATCAGATGATTTTCTATTATCGAAAAACTGGGTTTAACCCCCCGTGCTTCTAGCACGGCTTTATATTAATTCAGGCATCTTACATAATATCTGACATAATGTGAGCATGGCGCAAAAAGCATTCAAGTATCGATTCTACCCAACTCCTGAGCAAGAAACCTTGCTTAGAAGAACGATGGGTTGCGCTCGATTAGTTTACAACCGCGCTT
>NZ_LIRE01000096.1 GCF_001402795.1 Pseudanabaena sp. 'Roaring Creek' | reverse complement strand
GGCATAATTAAAAAACAAAACCAGAGAGCATACCGCCCGCGTAGCGGGCGGTATGCTCTCTGGTTTTTAAGTTTACTTATGCCTAGCTAATGATTTGAATAGTTTTTGAGTAGTTATAGATTCTCAATCTGGAAATTTTCGATCGCGATCGCTACATGCGTCCAATGGGTTCCGCCTTGGAGAAACAGGGTATAGGGTTCTCGCAGAGGTCCATCGGCTGAGAGTTCCAACGTACTCCCATCAATAAAAGTTCCGCCAGCCATGACTAGCTGACTAACATAGCCAGGCATCTCTCCAGGTACAGGATCGACGTAGGAATCAATCGGGGAGAAGCGCTGAAGATTGCGACAGAACTCAATCAACTTTTGGGGACTTCCCAGTTGAATCGCCTGAATGATATCGCATCTTTTCTCGTAGGGGAGTGGTTTAACTTTGTATCCTAATTTGTCAAATACGTAGGCGGCAAGGTGGCTGCTTTTCATCGCTTCACCGACCATTTGCGGCGCAAGGAATAAACCTTGAAAGAGTAACCGATTCAGATCGAAGGTTGCACCGCCTTCTCGCCCAATCCCTGGTGCAGTGAGGCGTTGGGCGGCTAGTTCCACATATTCGGCTTTTCCTGCCACATAGCCACCTGCGGTAGCGATCGTTCCCCCAGGATTTTTGATCAAGGAACCTGCGATAATATCCGCTCCAACCGCAGTTGGCTCGCGATCGCTAATAAATTCGCCATAGCAGTTATCCACAAAGCATACTGTATTTGGGTTTTGCTGCTTGACTAATTGGATGATTTTCTCAATATCCTCGATAGAAAGACTCTGCCGCCATGCATAACCACAGGAGCGCTGAATTAAAACCATTTTAGTTTGCGGTTTCACTGCCTTTGCCAAAGCTTCCCAATGGACATTACCCTCCGCCGTAAGTTCTAATTGACGATAGGTGATGCCAAAATCCTTGAGCGAACCAGCATAGGCATTTCCTTTACTATCGGAAGTAAGGGGATAGCCGATCACTTCTTCAAGGGTATCGTAGGGGGCTCCGACTACGGATAATAGTTCGTCAAGGGGGCGTAAAATACCGAACAAACAGCAGGCGATCGCATGGGTTCCTGAAACAAATTGCACGCGAACGGCTGCGGCTTCGGCTCCCATCACCTGCGCGAAAACCTCATCTAGAACATCACGCCCCATATCACCATGTCCGTAGCCTGACACGCTGGCAAAATGATGGGCTCCCACTCGGCAATCGCGAAAAGCCTTTAAAACTCGTTCGAGATTGTTTTTTACATGGAGGTCAATTTGGGTAAATGTTGGTGCAAGATTGGTAACGGCTTCTGCAACCAGCAATTTCATTTTGTCAGAGGTCATTGAGCTTTAAGATTTTTTGGAGATTTAAGATCGTACGCGAATATGAAGGGTTTTGTCTATAGATTCGACAAACTAAAAACAGCCTTAAATCACTGCTTTTGCTCCCTAGACTGGAATTTGTTCTAATATCATAAAGTAAGGAATATAAATACTTTGTAAAATTCACTTTGTAAAATTCTTGAGGACAAAGCTTTGCCTACGCTCGGAGTAAATATCGATCATATTGCTACCATTCGCCAAGCGCGCCGAGGCACGGAACCCGATCCCGTAGCTGCCGCCGTAATTGCGGAGTTAGCGGGGGCTGATGGGATCACCGTCCATTTACGTGAAGATCGTCGCCATATCCAAGAACGCGATGTGCGGTTGCTGCGGCAAACTGTGCGAACTCGCCTAAATTTAGAAATGGCAGCAACTCCTGAAATGGTAGCGATCGCTCTAGATGTGAAACCCGACTATATTACCCTCGTACCCGAACGTCGTGAAGAAATCACGACGGAAGGTGGTTTAAATGTGAAGGCTCAATGCGATCGGCTAGGTAAATTTGTACATCAATTACAAGGTGCAGGTATTCCTGTAAGTTTATTTGTCGATGCAGAAACCGACCAGATTCAAGCTTCGGCAAGGACTGGCGCAAAATTTGTGGAATTACATACTGGAACTTATGCTAATGCCAAAAATGAAGAAGAGCTTAAACAGGAGTTAGCGGTATTAACTAAGGGAGGAGCTTTAGCAATTGAATTAGGGATAAGGCTTAATTCAGGACATGGTTTAACCTATTGGAATACTAGAGCCATTGCCCAAATTGCAGGAATGGAAGAGTTAAATATAGGTCATAGCATCATTAGTCGGGCGGTACTTGTCGGTTTAGATCGAGCAGTTCGGGAAATGAAAGACTTGATAAATTCATAAACTTGATATAACTATGCAAGCTTTGCTTAGGACATATATAGCTTGTACTGGGATATATAGTTGTTTTAAATAACTTGTAGACGGGCTTCGACTTCGCTCAGCCCTCGGTGTAAGCTAGCTGAGCGAAGTCGAAGCTGTAGTTTTTATTTGAATTATCTATA
>NZ_LIRE01000681.1 GCF_001402795.1 Pseudanabaena sp. 'Roaring Creek' | reverse complement strand
AAGTTATAGCTGTCGCCAAGTTTACCAGATCAAAAAGCCAAGAATTAATGGGCGGCGCTTCGCGCCGCCCATCAATTCTTGTTTTTTTAGTGCAGAGCATAATTAACACCCAGTATCAAAACCTGTAGCGCACGCTGCGCGTGCGCTACAGGTTTTGGGGTTTTATATTTGATTGTGCCTAGCTACTTATACCAATCCCCAAAAGTGTAGCTACACTTTTGGGGATTTAAAACCAAACCCAGTAAGGGTTTTAAAATCACAAAATGGCGTAGCCGTTTTGTGATTTGGTATTAGCTGCGGAAGCGAAGATCGAGCGATCGCATGAATGCAGATTTAGAAGCAGAAGAGATAGAATAGGATTTATGTTTACCATGTCTTAACCTAATGTCAGACACACTTATGGTGGAAGCATTGCCGAGCCTATTGCCGATCTTAGCGATCGCGCCAGCCCAATTATTACGGGGGAATGGAATTTTATCGCAGCTCCCAAAATATCTATCTCGCTACGGGAATAAAGCTTTAGTAATTGCAGGGGAGAAAGCGAAGCAAGCCACCGCCAGCCATTTCGGAAACACTACTCTAGAAATCATCTATGCACCTGCGATCGCCGATTGCACCGATGCAAATTTAGCAATATTGCGCCAAATCGTTCAGCAGGAAAAGCCCGATGTGATTGTGGGTATCGGTGGTGGCAAGGTATTAGATACGGCAAAATTGATCGCCCATCAGCATCAATTACCGATCGCGACTGTTCCCACTACGGGCGCAACCTGTGCCGCATGGACGGCGTTAAGTAATGTCTATGACGAGCAAGGAGCCTTTGCCTACGATGTAACCCTCGATCGCTGTCCCGACATCATGTTTGTGGACTACGACGCGATCGCGACTGCGCCTAAGCGCACTCTCGTTTCAGGAATTGGCGACGCGATCGCCAAGTGGTACGAATCATCGGTCAGCAGCGGTAGTAGCCAAAAAACTATGGTGATTGCGGCTGTTCAAGAAGCAAGAATTCTCCGCGATATTTTGTTTCAAAAGTCAGCCGAGGCGATCGCCAATCCCCATAGTGACGCATGGCGTGAAGTTGTCGATGCTTCCGTATGTTTGGCAGGAGCGATCGGCGGTATCGGAGGCGCAAGCTGTCGCACTGTGGCGGCTCATGCGGTTCACAATGCCCTCACCCATCTCCATCAAACCCACGGCACATTACATGGTGAAAAGGTTGCCTACGGCATTCTCGTCCAGCTTCGCTTAGAAGAATTTCAGGGCAATCAACTAGCGACAACATCTCGCCATCAATTGCTTAAGTTTTATGAAGAAATCGGTTTGCCAACCTCTCTCGCTGATCTGGGCTTGAGCCAAGTTACCCTTGCCGAATTAGAGCAAATTGCCGCGATCGCCTGTCAGCCCAATTCTGATATTCATCGTTTACCCTTCACCGTTTCCCCCAGTCAAGTTCTGGCAGCGATGGTTTCCACAACCAGTCCCATTACCGCCACTGTTTAAAGCAAAAGCCTCGCTTGGCGAGGCTTTTGCTTTGCTTAGCGAAGGCTGGGTAGTTCAATGGCGATCGCTTGTTGCTGCATTTTTTTGAAGACGTTATAAAAGCCATTGGCACGGGATGGCGTGAGGCTGGCGACTAAACCTGTATCCTTAATGAAGTCGGGGGTAAGCAACTCAATTTCCTTTTGCGTTAAGCCACCCATACAGACCGATAGCAAGCCGACAAATCCTTTACTAATCAACGCATCCGAGTCCCCTGCAAATACGACTCGTTCGTTGGCATCTAGTTTTGCTACCACATATACCTGTGATACACAGCCCTGTACTTTGTTTTCAGGGGTTTTGAGAGTTTCGGGAAACGCTTCGAGTTTCTTCCCGTATAAAATCAGTTGTTCATAACGTTGCTTCGGATCGGAAAGCCTGTGAAATCGCTGGACAATGCGATCGATGGCTTCAGGTAAATGGGTCGGGCTTGACATTAGCTTTGGAAATATTTGGAGATGATTTTCAAGATTTAGACAGAAAATCTTAGAGCTATTCCAGTTTAAAGGATCTGATCGCATCTTGTGGGGCGATCGCCTAAATCCATCATCACCAATTAGCAAGGCGATCGTAGTTGATGTAAATCTAAGGGTAAAGTTTCTGCAACATTAAAGCTTGTCTGATCATTAAACGCTTGGGTTCATTTAGCTTCAATAAAAATATTGTAGTTCTGCCAATAGTAGCTTTTCCTAAAATATAGCCTTGATCGATTTGAAAATGTTCATTCCATTCGTGCAATCGAGGGTTAAATAGAACCATAATTTGTTTGGTAATTGGATCGATACTGGTTAAATCTGAACCTTTATATCGATTACATGGCAGGCAAGCCAGTACTAAATTTTCTTCGGTTGATAAGCCGCCATGCTTGACTGCTGTGGCATGATCCACTTCATGACTATAAATGGAGAAATTTTGATGGATTAGACAATATTCGCATTTCCCATCTGCGCGATCAGTTACTAATTGTCTAAGCTGATTGGAAATATAGGAGGTCATGCTGAATGCGAAACACTGGAATTTTTAGTTTGTATTGCGGCATAGGATCGGATTTTTAGCATTGTCATTAAAACATCAAGCTGTTCGTAGAGATTAAGTTCAGCTATTTCAGAGGGGAGCAGATTTGAATCTCGATTCTTTTGTAGAAGTTCCTGTAGGCGAGTTTGCGATCGCTCGGAAACTTTGAAGTTAGCAATCTGTACGGATGTGGGACGATTTACTAAAAAGTCAATAATTTCTAGATAGGTTGGGAAGTCAGTGGGTAAAAGATTGCTGGGCAATTCAAGGCTATCTATAGCTTCGTTGAGGAGTGAGGCATTAATTAGACGCGCAAAAATTTCTGAGATTTGATTTTGATATGGGGCTAGCCTTTGGGCTAATTCGTCTGGAATGTCAATGGTTAGCTGTGCCATTTGTTTGTTTTGGGCTGCAATGGTTACATTATAGGCAAATATCTTAATGGGGCGATCGCCTAAATCCATCATCACCAATTAGCAAGGCGATCACTGAGGTCTTTAATCGTAATGCCCCCCAATGGGCTTAGGGAAGAATAAGACTCCTGCTATAGCGATCGGGCTATATCATCGACCGCTTTCCATGCTGGAGTTGCTCTCACTACGGGGCTTTAACTCCCTCACGATTTAACTGACCAGTGCCTTGTTCAAGCATAGCTCAATAATTTTGTTTATAGATGGATCGCCTAAATCCATCATCACCAATTAGCAAGGCGATCGCTAAACATACAAATCATGATTTCACTGTGTCAACATACCAATCTTGAACAGAAAGCTCAGCTATCTCGATTGAACGTAAGCACAAACTATAAATATATTTAGCTGACAAGTTAGTTTCTATAAATATACCGTTTTTTAATTTTCGAGTGCTACGAAAACCTTTTTCATCAGCCCCTACTAGTCGAGGAAACTGTTCCATAATCTCTTTGAAATGCTCTGGCTCAATTGCAGCAATATTATTTAAAGTAGTCTCTAAAACATCTCGCCAACTCTTTACAGAATATTCTTCTCCACACATAAACAATACTTTAGGAACTTTTCCAGTTAATACATTAGGCTCAATTGTTCCTACAGATTCGTCTCCAAAATAGCTCCAAATTTCAACGATACGGTTAGCTAAGTAATCGGCTCTAGTTTCAATAGTGTCTCTTTTCCACACATCACATTGCTCAAAATACTTATTTAGTTCAAGATGGCTTTTCTTGTATTCACTTCGTTTAGTAATAAAATCAGAATTGGAAAGTTCAGAATTATAAGCTGTAAGAGTTAGATTCCCCAATGAATGAACAAATAAATCATGAGTAATTGACCAATCTTCTCCTAGATGTTCTTTCCACCAATTATTTAAAGTTTGGGGCATGACATGTTCAATTGAGACTTTGCTAAGGTCTACTTGTTCTTTATGTTGAAATGATTCTTCAAGAGATTCTAATATTAATTTAGCCTTTTCAGTTCGATTACTTCCATACAATTTAACATCTAGCAATCTTTCCTTAAACGAACTATCTTTTGGATAATCTTTGGACTGAAGAATGATTTTGAGCCGTTCAACAAATGAACCAGATGTAACATTAGGATCTTTAGTTATTTGAGAATATAGCAGGGCAAAAATTCTGTTTAGTCCCCTTGTTTGAACATCACAGACAAAACGTCGCAAAATAAAGTTCTCAAGCGTTTGAAAAATAGCTATGAACTCATCTTCAGAAATTTTATTTTGTATCCATTCTTCATAGCAATTTAGTAGAAATGGATAGACGGTTGAAACTTCTAATCGATCAATACGCTTTAAATATTTACGAATTTTGAGATTGTTTTCTAGATCTGGGTTTAGTAGTCTTGAATAGTAGTTTGCAAACTTATGTAAGTCTTGAAGATGCGGTAGTGCATCATCTTGTTTGATTTTCTCTTTGATTTGCAAATAAATTTCATTTTGCTTGACATCTATGGTGTCTTTAGTAAGGTAATGTCGAATAAATTCAGTTAGGTCTGCCCCTAAAAGCATTTCCATTGGTTGCCAATATTGCTTGTAGATAGATTCTTGATTATTTGAATGAATTCGCATGAAAAAGTAATTGCGAATTAAATCTGCTTGAGTTAAAGCTCGACCTTTTGCATTGAGGCTCTCAAAAACAAGATATGGATCGTCTTCGGTACTAAGGACTACACTAACAATTGAGAGATTGTTACAAATTATTTTATGGATTTTATAGATATCTGTAATATTTTGTCTGATTTTTCTTAAGAAGAAGTTATAGCATTCTTGTATTTCAGATGAATTAACTTCAGATTCTGCTCTAATTAGCTTATGAAAGACCTCACGATCTATCTGTGTCGGTTGCAATTTATAATAGTCCAACCCCTTTTTGTAAGGATTGACCAAGATTGTATTGTTAATTTCTGCGACGAGTTCTTCATCTTTCGTCTCTTTTGCGCGATCTCGAATAGCGCATAGTAAGATAAAAATAGTTGTCAGACGTTGCTGACCGTCAATTAATAAGTATTTACTTACACCTTCAGGAATTGAAGTCGTGGGTATTGTGACTATAGAACCCATAAAGTGAGTGCGGGGATTGTCAGATTCACTAAGTTCGATAAGATCGTCCCATAGCATTTGCCATTCAGACTTTTTCCAGCTATAAGGACGCTGAAACAAAGGTACAACATATTGTTTCGTACCTTCGATAATTTGTTGTAGTTTTGTTTCAGATGCTTGCATTACTTAGTTATCCCCAGGGCAACCGCATAAAAAAATTACGATCCTTAACTATCAAGCATTCCAGAAATCGATAAGTAAAAATACTTAGGATTGAAATCCTTACTGCATAAGCCGTCTATTTTTTATGCGGGTGCCCTGTAGTTATCCCCAGTGTTGTTTAAGGTTTAGATGTTGCAGGTTATAATTCTCATAATTCTAGCAAATTTTGAGGGATAAGATTTTTTTGGGTTTACAAACTACAACTACTACTGGCATCAAGAGATTCGCATATATTACTGAGATTTAATCACTGAGCGAAACCATGAAAACGATCGCTATTCAAATAGATGAAGATATTGCTCAAGCATTTCAATCTTCACAACCAGAGCAACAACAATAGATTCAAGCGTGGATCAATCAGTGGATGAGACAAGCCTTAAAAATCAGTAAGGCTCTTGCGGATAAAAAATGTCCCACCCAGTTATCTAGCTTCGACTCCGCTCAGCTAACGTTGGCTGAGCGGAGTCGAAGCCACAGGTACGTTAACTACTAGCAAGTCCCTAAGTTGCAAAATACAATGTATAGACTGAGTGATGAAGCTGTAGCTAATGGATTAACTCCAGAGATTTTACAGGCAATCATCGATGAGTAAAATCAGGATAATCCTTTGCGTAATGAATTTCTCAATGACTTTTTAGCAATTGTAGAAAATGTGCAAATCGTTCCAAAAATTGCAGCCTGTCGCGATCGCAAAGATGATAAGTTCTTAGAACTGGCTGTCAATGGGAATGCGAACTACATCATCACTGGCGATCAAGATTTGCTTGTCCTAAATCCTTTTCAAGATATTTCTATTATTTCTGTATCAGATTATTTGAGCTTGTAGTGAATAGGCGATCGCATCTTCGGCATTATTAGCGATCGCAAAATTACTAGGGACTAAATAGAGTAACAATCCTAGCCAAAACATCATCAACGATCGCGTCTGGAAGACTCTCCAACCTTCGAGCCTTACGCGCAGATAAATCAATAGGACGGGCTTGATCGCAACGAACTAAACCTTTAGTGCGGGTTCCCGCAGAATCTAGAGAAACAGCAAAACCTGCGGTTCTTGCAAAACTTCCACCCGATGTAATTGGAACCACGATTGGAACTTTGGTTAAAGCATTGAATTTATCGGGAGAGACAATCAAAACTGGTCTAGTACCTTGTTGCTCATGCCCTTCCGTTGGATCAAGGGAAACAAGATAAATATCACCACGTTTCATAGTTCATTTCCCACAGGCTCGACATCTAGCCAAATGCGATCGTCTTCCGTTATCGGAGCATTCGGATTGCATTTTGCCAAAAGTTCATCCAGTGAATATTGTGGTTTCGGTTGAGGTTCAATAATCAGTCTGCCATTGTCAACCGCAACCCCCACAGTTGTACCTGATTGTAAGTTCAGAATTTCGAGAATGGTGGGAGGAATCGCCAACATAATTGAGCCACCGACTTTACGAAGATTTGTGGTGTGCATAATTTCTCTGTTAGTTATATTTAAATATAACATTATAGCTACAGTCACTTGACTTAGGACAAATCAAACCCCAAGAATTGACTGGCGGCGCTTCGCGCCGCCAGTCAATTCTTGGGGTTTATGGGTTAGTACGACAGCTCTATACATATACATACAGATACAAGGGATATCGCTATGCTTTGCCCCTTTTGTTTGTAATATCTCCTAATTTTTTTAAGATTTAGAAAAAAGTTTCAGTCAATTGATTAGAAATTCTTATACTTTAACTTTATGAGTTTTGCTTAACTTCTTAGTGATTCCCGTACAGTTACGATTTTTTGAATGAAAAAATCCGTATTTTGTTCATCACGAGCATATTTGCGAAAGAAGCTTAAAAAAAATTGCATAAATTGAATTTTAGTATCTATCTTCAGGTTGATTTCTGGTCATTCATGTCATTTTATTTCTGAAATCATGTCTTCACAAGGTTTGTATACAAACAAAGCTCAAGATAGATTGTAACTAAAACCGAAATTTTCTTGTGTATTGAGTCATGATGCATATAAAAAATTTTTGGGCGCAAAAATGCCTATGTCTAAAGGCATACTTTTGCAGCCTTTTTTTTGTAACCATCGGCACAAAGTTCCATTTTTATAAAGAATCCTAATGAGAAAGAAGCAAAATTTCGATTTTTAATAGGAAACAGACGCTCAAATCTTTACTGTATAAGGGTTTAACGGCTAAGTTGTTGTCATTTTGAATAACCATGTTAATCTGATTCACATGGACAAGATTATTTGCGTTTTGTTCCTAGTTCGCAAAATTGCCGCAAAATTGTTTGTTAGTAATTTTGCTTGTAAGTCCTTCTCACTCAAGCTTCTATCGATTTTTTAGTCGTTTATCTTCATTTTCTGTTTTACCTATGCTTAATTGGAACTGGAGCTACAAGCTCTCTACCTCAGTAGTAGCTCTTGCTATCGTCTCAACCATCGCTAGCCCTAGCGCACAGGCTCAGTCTGAAGTCAAAGCTACTAATACATCTAATTCTTTATCAACTTCTCTAAAGGTGGGGGAAACCAGATCGCAGTCGTTGATTAGAACCAAAGATGATTCTATTGCCCGCATTCATACTCATATATTAAATGGTAGAAATGCTGCTACTGTCTATGTCCGTGGCATCCCTGTAGTTACCTACATAGATACGGATGAATCTCCAAAAGTCTCATCTCCAGATAGTCAGATCAATAATCAGACTAATACATTAAGTCCATCAAGATTTAAGGGAGAGACCAAGAAGAACTCTAATTCAGTTAAGTTACCAGCCAATAATACAAGTAATCTGACAAACAGCTTTAACTTAGGGTCGAGTAATTCAGATAGTTCCTCAAATAGTTCGTCAAAATCCGCAGAGGATAGTGCAGAACGTCTGCTTAGCTCCTCAAATCCGATCGAACGTGCTACCGCTGCCGCTGCATTAATCAATCAGCTTAGCCGCGATGGAATTGATGCGAATAAGATTATTCCAGCTTGGAAAGATGGTAGCTATGTGATTAATCTGGGCGATCGCGCTACTCTCAAGTTTGACGATCAGGTAATTTTCCCAACCTCTTCACCAACTCAAGCGCAAAATCAAACGCAAGATGTATTGGAATCAGCAAATCTACTACGTCGTCTTCTCGGTGGTGCTAATCCTGTATCGGAAATTAGCGATGCCCCAAATTCTAAATTTGCGGTAAAGTCTTCCTTTAATCCAATGCTTCATAGTCGGGTCGTGGGGGTAATGTCTGGCATGGCTTCATGGTATGGTCCAGGCTTTGATGGGAACTATAGTGCTAGTGGAGAGTTATTTAATGCGAGCGATCTCACTGCCGCACATCCAAGCTTACCCTTCGGCACACTTGTTCGGGTCGTTAATATGGACAACGGTCAGTCTGTGGTAGTCCGCATTAATGATCGCGGTCCCTATGCCCACGGTCGAGTCATTGATATCTCAACGGCGGCGGCGAACGTAATTGGTTTGATCTCTTCTGGAGTCGCTCCTGTGCGCTTAGAAGTCCTATCTAAGTAGCTGGATCAAAACCTGCGGTGCACACCGCAGGTTTTGGGGTTTTATCTTAACTTTTGTGAATTAATACCAATTTACGAAAGTGTGACAACACTTTTGTGAATTAAACACCAAACCCAGTAAGGTTTTGAGATTCCCAAAATGGCGTTGCTATTTTGGGAATTGGTATAACGTCAGTTCGGGTTAAGCTGGCAAATCTTAAAAGCCCAAAAGTAAAAGCCTTGCTACGCAAGGCTTTTACTTTTGGGCATTGAGAAAGGGTTTGCTATGCAAACCCTTTCTCAA
>NZ_LIRE01000680.1 GCF_001402795.1 Pseudanabaena sp. 'Roaring Creek' | reverse complement strand
GCCCATTGATTTCGGGTCAAACTCTAGAAAACGGTGAATTGTCTTCGCTTCACAGCCCGTGACTTCCTGTAATCTTTGCGCTGCCCGACCCGTAGGCGAAGCGAGAGCAATCTCCTTACCCATTGCTTTCCAAAGTGCAACAATCGTGCGGGTGGTGGTAGTTTTCCCTGTCCCCGGTCCACCTGTGAGAATTAACACCGATGAACTTGCCGCCATCTCTACGGCTTCCCGTTGTTTGGGCGAGAGTTGGATATTTCTTTGACTAGTGTAGCGATCGATCCAAGCATTGACTCGTTCGGGATCTGGATTGTGTTTGTGTTGCAATAATTGATAAACCCGTTCGGCAAGATTCTGTTCAGTATGGAAGTAAGTAGGTTTATAACAGATGAACTCTCCTTCTAAGCCCTGCATCACCAAGCGATCGTTGATGGAGAGATGGAGAACAATTTTAGAGATGGTTTCAGGATCTGGCTGATAGTCTTCGAGGGTAAGTAGTTTGATTGCTTGCTCTTCTAGTTCTGGGCGTGGTAAATAGCAATGTCCTTCTTCAGCAGCTTCTCCCAAACAGTGAAAGATTCCCGCAATGCTGCGAAACTCGGAACTAACTTCAATACCAATATTCCGAGCGATCTGATCGGCAGTAAAGAAACCAATCCCATAGATATCCGTCGCCAGTTGATAGGGATTTTCGGAAACAGTTTGAATGGAATCGTTACCATAATGCTTGAAAATCTTGACTGCATAGGTGGTAGATACACCATGTCCTTGCAGGAATACCATGACCTCCTTAATCGCCTTTTGCGTTTCCCAAGCAGTTTTGATCATCTTCACCCGTTTCTTGGCAATGCCAGGAACTTCAATCAGACGGTCAATCTCATTCTCAATGATGTCAAGGGTATCCAAGCCAAAATGAGCAACGATACGTTTCGCAGTGACTGGTCCCACGCCTTTTATCAAACCACTGCCCAGATATTTCTCAATTCCTGTAATTGTGGCGGGTTTAGTTTCACGGTATTGAGTGACTTGGAACTGGTCGCCAAATTTAGGATGCGATCGCCATGTACCTTCTAGAGCGAGAGTCTGTCCTGCTTGGATATTGGCAAAGTTACCGACTACGGTGATTAGGTCTTGAGCCTTGGGGACTTTTAGCCGCGCTACGGTATAGCCTGTCTCTTCGGAGTGAAAGGTGAGGCGTTCGATGATGCCTTGGAGGTAGTCGGTGTTGTCAGGCATAAGCCATAGGGACGGATAAATGTAGCGATCGCTTTACCATTTATATATCCAAATAGAGGGTAGGATCAATTGACATCCAACTGCCATTGTTAAGAGTTAGCACTTCAAAATGAAGTAGATCACCTGTAACGTTTCCTGTGCTACCAACGGCGGCAATTACTTGCCCTCTAAACACTCTATCTCCTTTTTTAACATAGATTTTACTACAGTGAGCATAAAGTGTTTTTAATCCATTACCATGATCTATTTCTACGATGTCGCCATAACCACTCTCATATCCTGCATAGATTACCTCTCCACTCTCAGCAGCAAAAATGTCTGTACCAGACTCTGCTATAAAGTCCACACCTTTATGTAATCTTGTCTCTCCAGTAATGGGATTCGGTCGCCACCCGAAATACATGGAAGCAGATTTATTAATCGGACGCATGAGTTTACCTATCCCTGAATTTATAGGACTTGGTAATTCTTTATCAACATTAAGTGATGTTGATATTTTACTGCTGTTAAGTTTAGATAAAATTTCTTGATATTTTTGAGTTAGTAAAGATATTGGAACAGATTGCTGTCCGTAAGCAGATTTCCCATCTGAGCAAGGGATCTCTGCCCATATTGTGCAGATAGAATATATTGAACTCTGTATATCGCCATTTTCTATTTTGGTGGCAGCACCTACCTCCTTAATTAGTTCGATCGCCGATTTGTCTTGACTGGACGGAGAGAAGTCCTTCAAATTAAGTGATTTGCGGATCTGATCCCATGTTGTACTTAAGAACATATATGCTCCAGCAGCATCAGTACATAGTCTATCCAATGTACAATTTATTTGTCTAGGATGGTCTGCATATGATTTAAATGCGACATCTGTAAACTTCATCCTGTTGTAACCAAGTTCGTCATCCGTTCCTTCTACAAAACGGATTACCTTCAAGAAGGCTTGCATCTTTTTTGATACTGTCGAAGGTGTACTTGTAGAAGAGGATGTAATACCAGTATTTGTATTTGCTGTTGATACATCAACCTTTCGCTCTGGCGGGATTAAATTGCTTATTGGAGGTATTGTTTTAGGTGTAGGATTGAGATAAAATCCATTACCACCGATTAAATTATTGGTTGTCGAAGGTACTTGTTTCTGATCAGTTTTCTTCACAACTAATTCAACAACTTCTCCGAACATTAGCCGTACATCCAAATCGGCTTTTTTAATCGTTTCAAGCAATGCCGAAGTATAAGGCGAATTTCGTTGTCCCGTTCCATCTGCTGCTACACTTCCTTCTTCGGTTGCGTATGCAACGATTATTCCGCGAGGAGCCTTAACATCAGTCAATCCTCTTGAATTACCACTGCTGCGATACCATTTTCGATACCACGGAGTATCTCGACAAGCATCAAGAATGACAACATTCCACAAGTTTCCTGTTGCTTTCATTGAGTCTAATACCCTTCCAAGAGGAACTGCTTCATAACGCACAGTTTTCTCACTCAAAAGCCTTGCCTTGATCGGAATTAAATAATTTTCTTTATCCACCTGTACCCCATGTCCCGCATAATAAAATACGCCTACACTACCCTTATGCAATTTTCTACTAAAAGCCTCTATCGCATCCTCAATCTCTCGTTTATTCTGATTTTTCAGTAAAATTACTTCATCAAATCCCAACTCCTTGAAAGCCGCCGCAATATCCTCTGCATCATTAACAGGATTAGCCAAAATTTCTTCATCATAGGCAGCATTCCCAATTACCAACGCGATTCTAGACTGCTTTTGAGCAATTAACTGACGCTGTTGGGGCAAAGTGACATCCTGCGCTAAGACAGCTTGTTGCGAAGTGGTGGTAGAACCAACCACAGTAAAAACTGCTAACCCAGTAGCAATAGACAAGGAAACAAGACGTTTAACGGGATACATGGGCAACTTTTCGATGTTTTAGACTAATCCTAATTTTCTCAAGGAACTAAAGTAAACGAACCATCAGAATTAGCAGAATATCTTATTCTATATCCTTCTATAGAATTTTCCGATTTTTTGTGTTCTCCAATCAACAGGTCAAATCTTTGGATAGGATTTTCTACTCCTGTGAAGGTAAATTTTAGTGTTGGATGTGTATTACCATAAACAGTGAAATATGATTGACCTGTTTCGTCTCCACGTTTATTAGCAAAAGATATAGTATCTGCAACATAAGAAGCACCATTAGCATCAATCATAGTAGTAACACCCAACCCATCTAAACCAGTACTCCGAATTCCACCATGCTGTTTAGATGCTACATAAAGAGTTCGATCTATTGATGTAATGTTTTCAATAGATAAGTTACATAGAACTCTATCTCCAGATGCTTTACAATCTAACAATTTAATTTTAAAATTCCCTTCAATTTTTTCATTAGTAACTTTGGTAGAATCTGGTATGGTACGAGGTGGAACAGCAATTGGTTTTGGAATAGGAGAATTAACTGGTATCGGAGATGTTGTGTTATCAGACGTAGAATTAAGATAAAACCTGCTGCCAATTAGATTTCCTTCAGTCCAAGGCACTTGTTTTTTGCTGGTTTTTTGTGCAACTAATTCAGTAACCTCTCCAAACAATAAACGTACATCTAAGTTGGCTCTTTTGATATTTTCAAGTAGTGCTGAAGTAAAAGGTGAATTTCGCTTTCCAATACCATCTGCTGCTACATTTCCAGATTTCGTCGCATAAGCAATAATTATTCCATTAGGAGGAGTAACGGCAGTCAATCCTCTTGTGTTGATACTGCGATACCATCGTCGATAGAATGGATTATCGCGACAAGCATCAATAATGACAACATTCCACGAGGTCTCTGCGGCTTCCATTGCATCTAGCACTTTACCCAAAGGAACCGCATCGTATTTAGTATCTGTTTCATTCAAAAGTTTTACATTAAGAGGAATTAAATAATTTTCTTTCTCTACCTGTACCCCATGTCCCGCATAATAAAAGACACCCACACCACCATTACGTAATTTTTGACGAAAACCTGCTATTTCTTCATCCATTTCCCGTTTATTTAAGTTTGACCTTAAAGTCACCTCAAAGCCCAACTCTTCCAAAGCCTTAGCAATATCAGTCGCATCATTAACGGGATTTGCCAACGCTCCTTCATCATAGGCAGCATTACCGATTACCAAAGCGATTCTAGACTGCTTTTGCTTTTGAGCAATTAACTGATGCTGTTGCGGCAAAGCGGCGTTCTGCGCTAAGACAGCTTGTTGTGAAGTGGTTCTAAAACCAACCACAGTAAAAATCGCTAATCCAGTAGCGATAGACAAGGAAACAAGACGTTTCACAGGAGACATAAGCAACTTTTCGGTGTTTTAGGTTAATTCTAATTTACTCAATTTCTGCGATCTTAATCGTGAGTTCATCTGATCGCTGTAAGAAAATCGCTTTCACTCCAAAAGGCTTATTTGCAGTATCCTTTAAAAACCGTTCTAAACCTCTAGAAGTCATCGTTTTCAAGCTAATTACCGCACTTTTTTGCGAACTATCCAACTTAAAAGATCCTACTGGCAGACCTTCTAAAGTTTTGGTTATTCCTCGGATACGTGCAGGAAGGGCTTGCCCCTTAATCCAGACATCACCATTAAACTCTATCGATTTAATTTGAGGTAGCGGAACTGCCTCTGAATAGCCATTTGCCGAGATAGTCACATCCTTGTCGCTAAAATTACTTAAACTTCCAGTCAAAGACGATTTACCATCATTTCTGGAAATAGTAGCAGTTTCGGGTACTGCCACCTCTAAATCAGTTTTTTGACTAGCAACAGACGATTTCTTAACCGATGACGAATTAGTATAAATCGCCATGCCAGCATTATTGCCTCCAACCGCGATTAAGAAGATTAAAGGAATCGCCAACCACCGAAAAGTAACTTTCATTGCCCGATCTTAACCTCAATTTTTAGATAAGCCTGTAGATAACTCGTGCTACTCCAATCCAATGATTTATTTTAACCACTAATAGCCTAATTTGATACACTAAAATTTCATAGTCAGTTTTTACATACCCTTTTTAAAGGCTTTTGTGATGTCAAGTTCCCCAAGTAATCAAGAATTTAATCCCCTTGGTAAGTTAATTAGTTTAGTTGCCCTACTAGCCGCCGCACTTTATTTCACTGGCTGGATTTATCGTTGGACATATTTTCACTTTTTTAATTTACAAGTAACCACCCTAAACTTACCCTTAGAATCTTTCTATTTAGCCGCTTTCCAAACCTTATTTGGGGGCTTTTGGGCAACATCAAAAACTATAATTTTTTCAGCGATCGCACCTTTAGCAATACGTTTAATCTTTGCCCTCATTCAAAAAATCCGAAAATCTCTTAAAACCCTTAAAAGTAAACTACCTATTAACCTTAATCTCGCTCCAAATAATATCATTCAATTTTTCACATCTCTTATCTACGAATTTATCATCGTTGTTATAGTCCTTACATCTCTATTTTGGCTAGCGAGATGGCAAGCAGAAGATGACGCATGGCAAGATGCCGTTAATCAAACCTCATCATTACCAGTAGTCACCGTGCTCATGCCAAAAGACTCAGCACTGGGACGCAGTTTAGAAAAGCCCTTAGAGAATTCTTCTGATTTTCGGATTATTGGCGATCAAAATCTATACAAGCGTCTGCTAGGTCAAGAGTTAACGGATACAAGCAAACCTGATAAACCAAGAGTCTGGCGCTTACTGATTGATAGAGAAAATTACTTTCACATTTTTCCCGCACTGCCCGACAAAAACTCCAAGCTGACTATTCCCATAATCACAATTTACAAAAACGATACAACTGGCGCTCGACTAACAATTCTTAATTCTTCTCCCACTCCTCCTTAGTTTTGATATTTAGCAAGAGTTAAAGAGAATGGCGATCGCCCTTAATTTGCCGAAAACTAAAACAGCGATTTATATGGTGTAATATATAAGTAGTAAACGCTGGAGATCTTTTAGGAGGTACAAAATGAACCAGAAAAGAATTACAGATCTAACCATAGAAGATCTCAAAGCAGTAATTACTGAAGTATTAGTTACACAACTACAGCAATGGTTTGGCAAACCAAACTCATCTACTATCACAACCAAACCAGAGCCAACCATCCCCACCAATCAGCCCTACGTTAATGCTGAAGGCGTTTACATATTACCAACAAGGACACCAGAAGAAATTGCAGCAAGGGCAAAAGCATTGAGCGATCTTTTCAGTGAATGGGATAGCCGAGATGATGCTGATGAACAGCGAGAGACATGGGAATACTTGCAACAGGCTCTAGGCGAAGAATCGATAACTGAACGTCCACTATCCCTTACCGCATGATTGTTTTACTTGACTCAGCCCCACTCGGCATCCTATCAAACCCTAATTCCACACCCGCAACCCTAGAATGTCGCTATTGGTCAGAGAGATTAGTTGCCAAGGGTTATAGATTAATTGTTCCTGAAATTACCGATTACGAAGTTAGACGTGAATTACTAAGAGCCAACAAACTAGCAGGTATCAGGCGTTTAGATCAGCTAAAAAACAGATTGGAGTATTTACCCCTGACCACAGCAACGATGCAAAAAGCTGCTGAATTTTGGGCAGAAGCGAGACAGACAGGTAAACCAACAGCCAGTCCAGAATCGCTTGATGGCGATGTCATCCTTGCCGCACAAGCATCATTAATTGCCGAATCACAGAGCGATCGCATTGTCGTAGTAGCCACAACGAATGTGGGACATTTGGAAAGATTTGTAAATGCCAAATATTGGCAAGCGATCGCCTAAGTTACAGAAACAAATATAGATTCAACTCAAAAAACAGCCCAACCACTCAATTAAGAAATGCACCTGCTTATCTCCAGGGAGAAGAGCCAGACTCGTAATCTTAATTCTTCCCTTCTCGAAAGTAAAACGATAATAGAACTCAATCGGGATCTTGGCATGAAGTAACTCCCAAAGCGAATCCGTCAGCTTCGAGTCCATAAACAGATCGCGCCCATTCTCCGACGCATAAATGCGAAACACCCCAACCTTACGCGCCACCAGCTTCAATTCCATAACCCTGAGCAATACCTGCGTTTCTTCAGGCAAAGCCCCATACAGCTCCTCCCACACCGCAGCCAACTTAATAATCTCCTCCTTCGACTTCACCTTCGCCAAAGTCAAATAAGCATTAATCTTCGTCTCATTGTCCTCTATATAACTATCAGGAATGAAAGCCACCAAACGCGGCAACTGAAGCTCAGTATCCGCAACTTCAGGCAAAATCTTCCCCCGTAACTCATTGATATATTCCTGAAGCAAATCCATGTACAGCGCAAAGCCAATCACATCCGCCTGACCCGACTGCTCCTCACCCAAGAGATCCCCCAAACCACGAATCTCCATATCGCGCATCGCCAGTTGATAACCCGAACCAAGCTGACTAAACTCCTGAATCGCATCCAATCTCTTCTTCGCTGAATCTGTCAACTCAAGGTTAGGCGGATACAGCAAATAAGCATGAGCCTGAATCCCTGCCCGACCAACCCGACCACGCAATTGATAAAGTTGTGCCAAACCTAACTTATGAGCATCCTCAATCAAAATCGTATTCACACGGGGAATATCCAAACCCGACTCAATAATCGTGGTACAGAGGAGAATATCCGCCTCATTGTTATTAAAAGCAACCATCGCCGCCTCTAACTCCGACTCCTGCATCTGTCCATGCGCGATCGCCAATCTCACATTCGGCAACATCGCTTGCAAAGAATCAGCGATCGCCTCGATACCCTCAATGCGCGGCACAACATAAAACACCTGACCACCACGGTCTAACTCATGACGAATTGCTGTTTTCACCAACGTCGCATCATAGCCAGATAAATGGGTTTGAATCGATCGCCTTGAGGGAGGAGGAGTCGCAATCACACTCATTTCCCGCACCCCAGAAAGCGCCGCATAGAGAGTACGCGGAATCGGCGTTGCACTTAAAGTCAATAAATCCACGTTCCCCTTCATCGCCTTGATTTTCTCCTTCTGCAAAGTGCCAAAGCGTTGTTCCTCATCAATCACCAGCAAACCTAAATCGTGAAACTCAACATCCTTAGACAAAAGCTGATGCGTACCGACAATGACTTGAACCTTCCCATCCGCAACCAGTTGTAAAACCTGCTTGCGCTCCTTCGCAGGGCGAAACCGATTTACGATCTCCACTGTGAAAGGATAAGCCGCAAACCGAGTTTGGAGCGTATGAAAATGCTGTTGCGCCAGAATCGTCGTCGGAGCTAACAGAGCCACTTGCTTACCCGCACAAACCGCTTTGAAAATTGCTCTTACCGCCACCTCTGTTTTGCCAAAGCCGACATCACCGCAAACCAGCCGATCCATTGGGCGATCGCTTTCCATGTCTTGCTTCACATCTTGAACAGCCTTAACCTGATCGGGTGTCAGTTGATAGGGAAAAGAATCTTCCATCTCCTGTTGCCAATCGGTATCAGGTGGAAAAGCATAGCCGACTAAATTGGCACGGCGGACATAGAGTTGCAGTAAATCCCTTGCTAGCTTGTAAATCTCCTTTTGGCATTTGTTCAGAGCGTTATCCCAAGCCTTTGTATTGGCGATGCTATTTAACTTAGGCGGCTTATTAGAAGCACTGCGATAGCGGGAGAGGATCTTCTCATTTTCTGGCGCGATCGCCACCGCAGTTTTACCATCAGCAAATTCAACGATGTAATGTGGTTGCTTTTCCCCCTTCACTTCAATGGTTTCAAAGCGCGTAAACTTGCCAATCCCATATTTACGATGCACCACATAATCGCCCACATTTAGCTCGTCAGGATTAACTGACTTAGCCGTATTCATTCGTGAAGGATGCACAAAGGTTGGTGAGGCTATTAATTGCTGTCCGAATAATTCGCGATCGGTCAGGAGCGCTAACTTGCAACTAGGCAAAACAAAGCCTTGCATTTCCATCAGTCCCGAATATTTCAAAATCACAGGCTTACCAGCTTTCTGAATTCGCGCAATGGACTGTAAATCATCAGAATCACTGACAAAGTTAGCAATGCAGTCATATTCCTTGAGCAAAGTTGCCACACGCAAAGGTTGCGCCGAAATCAGCGTGACTTGATATTCCGATTTGAGATATTCATGAATCAGCGCTGCCATCTGGTCAAACTGATGGGGAACTATGGGAATAGAGGAACTCCCAAAGTCAAAAATATTGGCTTTGGGTTTAAGCGATCGCTCGCTAAGTTGAAGCATTTGAAATTTCTTTGCCTCAGTTACGCACTTAGCAAAGTCCCAATGCAGTTTCGGTGTATCTGATTGCGATTGATTTTGATAAAGTTCTTCCGCAGCTTCGTACCAGCGATCGCCATAGCTCTGACATTGTTCGGGTTCATCAAGGTTGACAATGAAGTTCTTGGGTAAGTAATTCAGTAATGTGGCTTTGTGAGCAGAAACAAACTCATGCAAATCGACAGGGGCGATCGCGATGCTGGATAGGTCAGTGAAGCTTTTGGGATTATTGGGGTCAAACTCTCTGATTTTTTCGACAGTGCCACGATTGCAGCTTAGGCGAACGGGTAGATTTCGATTAATTGGAAATACTTCAAAACTAAATCCTTTGTGACTCCATTGTTTTGATTCCTTTACTTCTTTAACTTCTTCATATCCTAATCTTGCCAAAGCAGAAACTAGTAATTTAACCGATTGCGAATCGCCGATATTGAGATAGATGCTATGTTTTTGAAATACTTGAGTTGATGGTAGATGGGGCTGTAGCGCGTTAATGGTGGTAGCGATCGCTAGGTTAGGCTGTGGTTTGGCAAGCAGTTCCGCTAATATCTCAATCCTTGTCCAAGCTGTTTCTAAATCTATTTGCGCTGATTCGTAGGGAAATGTATCAAGGGGTTGATATAGATAGACGCGCCATGACATTGACTGGAGTTGTAAAGCCCATCGCATTGCTTCTTCGACGGTGGCGGTGATGATGAGTAAGGGTTTGGTTTGTTGCTGACATAGGTGGGTGCTAATCAGTCCTTTGCCTAAGCGGGATAGTCCTGATAGGGATATGCTTTTGGCTGTTGTCAGTTTTTCGCCTATTTTTGTGGCGATAGGCGATCGGGCTATGTTCTCTAGGACTGCTGTGAAGGTCATGGGTGGGGACTAAGGGTTTTCTATTCTAGTTAAAATACAATCCCTTCATAGAGAAGCTCGATCGCAAACTCAAATTCAAGACTTGATAGGGTAATCGTATCGCCAGCAATATAGGGGTAGTACAGCCACATTCTGCCTTCGCCGCGTGCGTAGCGTTCTACTGATATTTTGTCAGAATTGATGAGTAGATATTCTTGTAAACTGGGGATGGTGAGATAGTTGGTAAGTTTCTCGCCGCGATCTCTGGCACTGGTTCCAGGGGAGAGAACTTCGGCGATTATGGTCGGACTTTGGATGAATTTACGGGCGTTGAGATCTTGAGGATCGCAACTGACAACGACATCGGGATAGTAATAGGGGCTATTGGTTGTAACTTGCACTTTGACATCGGCGACGTTGATGCGACAGCCACGCGATCGCACTTGGGGATATAGGGTTCTGTAGAGGTTGAGGGTGATGTCGTTATGGGCGAGTGTGCCGCCTGTCATGGCGAATACTTCACCATTGATGTATTCATGGCGTAAATCTTGCTGGGGTTCCCATTCAAGATATTCTTTTATGGACATTCTGGGTGGTTGTTGAGATATGGCAAGCATATTTTTCTGGTTTGCCTTAGAGGTTGACTGTTAGGGATATTTTCTTTGATCGCTCTGTAGTTTTTCGCTGAGGTGATCGCTGACTTCTAGGATGATTTGTATCGATACTCCTATTCCTATAAACATGGGAGTTATCTTCATTGTATCAAAAGCTTTATGGACAGCCACCTAAAATCTGCTGGATAATTGTTCGGAGTTGTTTCCAGACAATTTCTCCTTTAAATTGCTCGAAAAAGTTGGTGGGTTGGTCGTAGAAGTACAACTTTTGTTGACTCAGTTCATAAACTGCGGGGATTTCGTACCAGAGCATATCTACGCGGAGGTCAAATGGATTTGTTGTTTGGATAGAAATTCTGGTTTCTGGATCTAGCTCATCAACGATCGCGATCGCAAAACACAAATGAGTTGGCACTCTAAAATTATAGAAAGTTTGTCCTGCTGCATCTGGGCTAACTGATTTTCTAGAATACACCATTGATTGAGCCGAGAATTGCTGTAAGGTTGGCATTTTTAGGTCTGAGAATTCAGAGAAGAAAAAGAATGCTTCTCCTCGCATTCCTAATCCTGCTTCAAAGTCTTTGATTTTGGCGATGTAGTTAAATTGGATGCTGTTATGTGTGACATTTTGAACGGTGTCTAAACATCCTTTTTGTTTTAATTTTGCCAGTGTTGTTTTAAAGTATTGTTCTAGGGTTTGGCGATCGCGACAGAGTGTTTCGGTCTGCAGATGGTCTTCTTTCTTTTCTGTGTTTTGAAAATTGCGAATTGCCTGAATTAAGGCTTGGATGGATTCTTCGTTCCACGAGATATAGTTGCGATCGCCTATGTGGATATCTTTCCCTTCACCGATATTGACATTATATTTACCAAGTTGTTGTTTGGTTTGGCGATCGCTCCATCCTAGTATTTGGCATAGGTTAGCTATGTCAGTATCTGTGTGCTGACCTTTGGCAATACGATCAAGAATATCAATTAGTTCATCAGACATTGGTGTGATCGCTCTTACCTTGATGGGTGCACAACTCTAATAAGTTTACCTTGTAGAGATTCCTGAGTAGCGATCGCTTCATTAATTCGAGTTGCCATGCGAGGGCGATCGCTGTCGTTGGTAGAGACAATAATTCCAAAATGCTCGGAACTAGCGCGATGTAATTTGATAAAGTCTAGGCGATTGATGGTGACGACTGCCCGATTGTTACTAATTGCAAAGGCTAATACTAGATCGTCAGGAATGCCTAAGCTTGCATTACCAGCTTCTTGGACTGTCAAAACGTCATGTCCCATATTCCGAAGTAGTTGGCTGACTGCTCGTGGAAATTGCTCGTCTGCATATAGTCGTGCCATTGGTTAGGCTGCCTCGTTATTTGCAAGGATTACTGCTGCAATTTCTTCGGGATAGGCTTCGGCATAAGTCCATGCATTAACGAGATCGGCGGCGGTGATGTGGGGATAGTCCTGTAGTAGTTGGGCTTCGGTGATGCCTAGTTGTTGGGCTTCGACTAGTAACCAAACTGCAATTCGGGTTCCTGCAATGCAAGCTTCACCTCCACAAACGCCTGCTGTTTTGGTGATGCCTTTGCCGCTTTTGCTTAGGGTTTTGGTAAGACGTTGGACGATCGCTGCTCGGTCGGCGAGTGATATGTTAAGAAATTGATGTTCGATTTCTTGAATGGTCATGGCGATTTCAGTTGATTAGAACTGTGTTTATTGTAGCAATCTGATGAAGGGTGATCGCCTTGTCATCTCATGGTTAAGTGGATAGGCGATCGCAATCTCTTCTAGCCTATTTCGGTTTAAGCTTCTGAATTTTTTCTCTTACCATTTTGACATTACTTTTTTCATTAGAATCTCTTTCAAAGTAAAAAAGTGCTCTTTCTAAATTAATAAGAGCTTGTTGTTTATCACCTATAGCCATATATAATTCTGCTCTACCGTAGTAAGGATAAGGATCTTCTCTGTTAAGACTTATTCCATAGTCATAGTCTTTTAAAGCTTTTTTCATGTTTTCATCGCTTTGAGTTTTTTCCCATATTCTTCTATTAGCTTCACCCCTAAGATGAAGATAAAATACAAACTCTTTCAGGGATAAATTATTGTCTTTGTTATCTTCTAATGCTCTGTTAAAATCAGAGATAGCAAGTTCATAATCATAGTTTCTTAAATAACTCACCTTACGCAGAAGTCTAAAAAGGTTTCAGGGATTGCCATTCCAAGTAAGATTGCTGCAAAGCCTTAATATACAATTTGGATTTGAGAGCAAAATGATTGAGCTTAGAATTGAGTTTAAGAACCTCCAATTTCACATATCCCCACAAAGATGCAAAGA
>NZ_LIRE01000095.1 GCF_001402795.1 Pseudanabaena sp. 'Roaring Creek' | reverse complement strand
GCCCCTACGGGGCGCAACTTTACGGGTTTTGGTTTGTAATTAATTATGCCTAGCTACTTATAGCTGCCGATCGCACCACGCATCAATGTCCGCCATTAAGCGAGCGCTAATTTCCCAAGGTAGAAGATGGGCTGTATTGGGATAACAAATAAATTCGCAATGCGGTAATAGTTTTGCAGTTTCTGCCGTCGATGCGGCGGTGATATGGCGATCCTGTTCGGCGGCGATCGCCAAGCAGGGAATATGAATTTTGGCTAAATCACCCGTGCGATCATATCCCTGCCTCAAGGCTTGCATTAACGCCCTTTGCGCATAGCCAGATGTCTGGAGATAGGCTCTTGCCCCATCGCGGGAAATCCGCGCATAGGCAAAGGGACTATGCTGTTGAATTAAATATTTGATTAAGGATCGCTTGCCGAACCATGTAACACACCGATGGTAGCGCGGCACAATCCAATGCAAAGCTACCGCGATCGCCAAATTCATATATTCCCACCAAGCAACCTTGGGCAAACTGCTATAGGGTCTGGCAGCAGTGGCAATTAAAACCAATCCGACAATTTTGGGTATCGCTTGTTTAGGTTTATCTCCCGATGAATTCTGTAACTCAATCATCCGCAATGCTAACTCAATCGCCAAAATCCCACCGAGAGACCATCCCAAGATCAAATATTCTGGCAAGCATTCTGGCAAGTATTCTGGCTCAGACCGATCATCTGACGAACCATTTAATGAACGATGCCGATGCTCTAAAATATCTGCCTCTAACAAATTCTCAAGATCCTGTATGTGATCTAACATTGCAAAGGGCGCAATTGCTTTACAATTTCCATAGCCACGCAAGTCAGGGGCGATCGCCGTAATCCCTTGTTCCTGAAAATGCTGGACAAATATCTGCATTGCTTTACTATTTCCGGGGTGTCCGTGCAGGCATAAAACCTTTAATCTGCGATCGCTAATCATAAGAATCAAATCTTAGAACCAAATCAGAACCAAATCAGAATCAAATCAGAATCAAATTTGCAATACATCAAGTCTTATTTAACCTTAACTTGACAATGACGCAGACTTCACAAGAGAACAGCGCTTCCAATCTTCCTACAGAAAGAAGCGTCCATCAGCCAATTGAACAATCGATTCACCCTGTCCCTGTTGGGGAAATCATCCAAAACCTATCCCTTGCCCATGTGATGGTCACGCTCAAAACGCTCGTGAGCCATACAGGGATTGTGAAGATTGACACACCTCACCTAAGTTGGGAAATCTTTATTCATAGCGGAAGTATCGCGTTTATCGAGGATAAAAGCGATTTTTTGCCCACCATAACTCGCAAACTGAAAATCCAAAAAGTTCAGATTCCTCAAGAGTTTTTACGGGGTCTGAGTAAAAAGGCGCTGAGTAGCCTTGAGACATACCAATGGTTAGGTAAAATCTACGCCCAAGATCGAGAAAACTGCCTAGTAATTTTTAAAGAAATTCTCTTAGAAAACCTGTTAGCAATCTCTTTAGAAAAAAAGTTTTCTCTACAATGGCAACCCTTAACCCTCGATCGCCAAATAATTCTGCCAATCTGGCAATTACACGATCTTGAAAAAGCGATCGCCAAGGTTATCGATCAATGGCAGACCTTTAGCCACGTTCGCCATCCTTACCAAACCGTACAGATCCTAGATACCGAATGCAAAATCGCCCAAGTCCCCTTATTCACTCAGGTGACCAATGGTAAATCTCGAATCAGTGAAATTGCCGATCGCTTTCAACAACATATCACTCGTACCGCGCTGAAACTCGATAAACTTGCGGAAAATCGCACCGTCGCTATATTACCCTTACCATTGCGATCGGCAGAAACCAGCCTAAACCTTGAGGAAAATAAAGAAGCCGAATCGCGACTCAGGGTGATGATCGTTGATGATTCCCCCGTTCTCCTTAAGCAATTTGGCAACTTACTAACAAGCTGGGGCTACCATCTGATCTTAGTCAGCGACTCTGCCAAGGCGACGCAACAAATATTGTCAGACAAGCCTGATATTGTGTTTATGGATATCAATATGCCGAATTTAAACGGATTTGAACTGATCAAACAAATTCGCCGTCAACCCTCCTTAGCCACTATACCCCTAGTTTTAGTCACATCCGAAAATACTATTACCAACAACTTCCGCGCCAAATGGGCAAACTGTCGCTTTCTCAGCAAACCACGGTCATCCAATGACATTTCCGAATTTCGCGAGCAAGTTAAATTGATTTTGCAAGACTTTATCATGTAATAGCCTTTACCTAAGTGAAAATGCTGACAGACTACTACATCCGTGACTGATTACAATATGGGATAATGTATCTGAGACAACCTATTGAATTTATAGCTAGTTGCTACGATCTATAATGAAGTAACACGTTTTTTTGTAATATTTGTAATATTTGTAATATTCTTTCTGTCCAAGTGCCTCCCAGTCAAAAAACATGATTGCTATGACAGGTTCCTTGCCTAATTCAGACTTAGTGTCTAACAACTTGACGGACGGACAGGTAGTGAGGAATGCCACATTACATATCCTACTAGCAGCTATGCGCGTCATGAGTCGTTCTACAGGAGTAATTCGCGTAGAAACGAAATATCATCGATGGAAATTATTGCTTACGGGTGGAGGATTAGTATTAGCTGAGGAAGAAGGTCAGGTCATACCGACATTAGTTCGTAAATACAACAGTAAGGGGATTAACTTTTCGCGTATTCCTGAATGGGAGCAACGTCAAAATAACCGCCCTTATTGTTACCCTTTTGTGAATAATGTCTATAAAAAGTATCCTGAGGTGACCAAAGAAGTTTTAAAAGAAATCATCTTAGAAAATTTTTTGTCATTGCACCTAGAGGATAGTTTTTCGTTTGTCTGGAGTCCAGCTAATGAACTACAAGTTAACCTACCAATTTGGCAACTATCGGTGCTGGAGAATACTATTGCCAATGAGGTTCGCCAATGGCAGAAGTTTGATTGTGTAAAACATCCTTTTCAATTAGTCCAACTAGTTGATGCGGCAAATTTACTGGCAAGGGTGGGGAATGATAACTTTCCACTTTTCGCCAAGGTAACAACGGGGCAAGATCGCATTTGTGCGATCGCAGATACTTTTAAACAGCCGATTTATCGAACTGCTCTACTGTTGGATAAACTAGCCCAGAAAAATATTGTATCAATTGTGCAACTACAGGAACGTAAATCCGATAGCGATCTCGGTGCTCGCCCCCAAGTAACTACCCCAACGGTTACCAAAGATGAGCCAAAGGTTTTTATCGTTGATGATTCGCCTGTATTATTACAACAAATGCAACGCTTGCTTACGGGGTGGGGATATCATGTCGATTTTACCGATGATGCCGAAGCGGCAACCGATCGAATCTTAGAATATAAGCCAACTATTGTGTTTATTGATATCAATATGCCAAGTTTGAATGGCTTTGATTTAATTAAGCAAATTCGTCGTCAAAGGGATCTAGCCACATTGTCGCTAGTACTAGTTACAGCCGAGAATAGTATGACTAATAATTTTAGGGCGAGATGGGCAAACTGTCGGTTTCTTGCCAAACCAAGATCGTCGTCAGATACACCAAAATTTCGCGACGAATTGCGTAATTTATTGAGAGAACTAGCCCCTTTATCAACAGATACCTTGGTCTAAAAACTATTTGTATCGTTAGCTAAGGACTCTTTCAATAATTATGGAGAAACAATGATTTTATATTCATTAAACCCTCCAGAGATAAATATAGGCACTATGTTTGTTCGCTAGGAGTTTTTGGGCAACTTTATAATAAGTAGGTATACAAATCCAAAGACGTAAACGATCTTATTAGATCAAAATTAGATCGAAACCAGATCGAAATTAGCTCAAAACTAGATCAAAAAATCTAATTTATTTAAGTTTCCGTTCACGTTCAATTAGTCATAATTTCATCAGGACAAAGTTTAGGGTAAAAATATGAGCGAGCATTTTTTGATAATTGATGATTCAGCGATTCAGAGACATTTGTTAACATCCTTTTTAAATGATTTGGGTCATGCTGTAGATTTTTGCGAATCAACCATAGGTGCTATAGATAAAATCATCGGCAATTCCTATGCGGCAATTTTCTTGGACATCGTTTTGCCCGAGCAGGATGGTTACAAGTTTTTGCGGGAACTGCGATCGCATCCTCAAGTTGCCGATCAGTACGTAATCCTTTGCTCAACCAAGAGCACAAAACTGGAAATTGACTATGGTTTAAAGCGAGCTAAAGCTAATGACTACCTGCCCAAACCCGTCAGCCGTGAGTCCTTAACGGAGGTTCTGAAGAAATTGCCCCAACGCGTGAGATAAATATGCTTGAGATGAGCCGCATCAATAGCTTCGCCAACGGTCAAGAAACAGCAAATGGCTCTCTGGATCGGTCGCACCTGATTAAGCCCAGTAATCGATATATTGTCGCGAGGGTCGGTGATCGCGCTGTGACATTTCCCGATGTGTTGGTATCGGAAATTATCATTCTTGACCGCAATGCTATTTTAGCTTTGCCCTTTTACGAAGCAGCGATTATCGGCATAACCCATCATCAGGCTCATGTCATGCCCTTGCTACTGTTGCGTTTGCTCATAGGCGAACAAAGGACTTTGCTCACTGAATCCTTAACAGTGATTAAGCTCAGTAAGATTGCCGACAATTTGGGCGACCACAACCTTAATGGAGTAGGTGTAATTGTGGATCGGGTCGTTGGCAGTCTTCCGATTGATGAGTATCCTGAATTAGTAACGATCGATCCTCAGGAGATAGCGGCTCTATCAACCGCCATTAATGACCTTGCACCGCTTTCTGTTACGAGTCCTCCAAAAAAAATAGACCAAACAGTAGCGAATATCAAGGAGAACGAGTATACTCCCATTGAAATTATCCTATCTAGTATTCCTACTCATATTTGGCAACCACAACGTTGGCAGCTTTCCAGTTAATTATTTGCCTTCGTAAAATGAAGTAAATCAAGTGAAGTAAATCAAGCGTTTTGAGACTTAACCTTTGAGCTTCATGATTGGGGCAAGTATGGTGTAGGATGATTCTCACAAAAATATCTGAATCCTTTCCCTATAGCGAATGCATATGGCAAGCACATCTAAAGACAAACGAGCGACTTCAGTAGCAACGAATGATCGATCTGTGTTAAAGCAGCGATCGCCTAAGTCGCCGAAAGCACCCAAGCCCAAGACTAAAGGCTCAATGGGGCTGGGCTTGCTGCTAATCGCGATTGGGACATCCTTGATTGGGTTGGGTGGTCTAGGATATTTGTTTTATCAAGAATTACTCAGTAGTGCTCGCCGCGAAGTTGACCTATCCGCAGACGCACAAACGCGCAAACTTGAAGCTAAGGTCAAGGATTTGCGACAGGTAGCCGAAGGAATTGCCAGTAACGCCAAAACCCTATCGCTACAACAGCCCAAGCCTAAAGTTGGCGACTACCAGAAACTAATGGTTGATAGTTTCCAAAATACGACCTCAGTATCTGGCATAGGGATTTCCTCCAATGGGGCTTTATTATTTCCTCCAGCCAAGCCGCTTGTCCCCTATGTATGGAAAGAACAATCTGGCTTTAAGACTGAAGCGGGGCAAAAACTGGCTGCCCCCAATGAAAAACTATTGGCAGGCGATCGCCCTGACATCCCCAAATCGCCCTTTTATCAAGAAACCATCAAAGGGAAGGCAACTTGGTCTCAACCCTATGCGGCTTTGGGTAAAACCATCATCAGCTATAGCGTTCCCATCGGTGACGGTCAAAAAGTTTTAGGAATTGTCACTACTGATGCGATCGCCAGCGAGCTTTTGTCCTTAAGTGATACTGCTTCCTACCCAGAACTTAACAGTGAAGGAAAAATTGGGTTTGTCGTCGCTACTAGCAGTGGCAATGTCATTACGGGTTCCACCCAGTTTCAGGCGACCCAAACCCAAAACCCTGCCATTACCCAAGCTCTAGCCAATCTAGCCCAGCAAGCCAAAACCAAGCCCTCAGGAATTGCTCAAACTGATGGGTATCTCTGGGCATACCGCAAAATCGAAGGTAGCGATTTGCTAGTTGCAGCACAATTGCCAGAGACGGAAATTACCAATAGGCTCGTAGTTTTAGTCGGTGGGGCTGCGGTGGGGATCAGTGCGATCTTAGCGATCGCTATATTAGGATTTGTTAATTCTCTTAAAAAACGGCTTCAACCACTTACGGAAGAATGCGATCGTTTTTTAAGCCAGCAAGGAAATTCCGTTGCCAATGAAAATGCCAAGAATGAAAATGCTAAGGATGAAATCGACCGTCTTGGATTATCCCTGAAAAGTACTTTTCAACAGGTGAAAAACAATGAGATTCGCCTGCGTAGCGAATTAAGCCAAACCTCGTCGACTGATGACATTACGACATCCGCTCAGGTTCAGCAAAATCTTGCGGAAACGGAATTGATGGAAGCGGAAGTTGGGGATTTATTAGATGTTGTATCCTCGATGGAAGAGGGAGATCTCACCATTGAAGCCCAAGTAAACGATCGCGCTACGGGGCTGGTAGCCGATACGCTCAACCGTTTACGAGAAAAACTTGTAGAGATTATCTCTAGTGTATTAGGTACGGCGCAACAGGTCGCTCAAGGAGCATCCGATCTCGAAGAACTAGCACGGACAGTGGTGTTAAATACCGCTGAGCAAGCCCAGTCCGTTACTCAAGGTCAAGCTCTCACCGAGCAAGTAGCTGCTATTGCCGAGCGATCGGCAGCACAGGTTAGCGTTGCAAACCAGTCGCTCCAAGAAGTACGCGATACAGTTGCCTCTGGACAAATCTCGATTAACACCCTAACCGATAGTATCAGTGTCTTGCAGACAGGTTCAGCCCAAATCGTCCAAAGGATGAAAACCTTGGGCGAATTTGTGGGTCTAGCCGAACAGTTTGTGCAGGATCAGGGGCAAATCGCTTCATTAACCCAAGTTCTGGCGCTGAATGCGACACTTGTTGCAGCCCGTGCTGCGGAACAGAAAGATCCCAAACAATTCGCAAGTGTGGCTCGTGAATTTGAATCAATCGCAGGACAGGTTAACGATCTGGCGACACAAACTAACGATGGCTTGACCATTCTGCAACAACGTACTTCTCAGATCCAGACTGTTGTAACGGCGATCGATACTGAAGTGCAGAATTTGAGTGGGTTGGTTGCAGGTTTTACCTCAGGTGTTGAAGCTTCGCAATCCGCCTTTAATAGCATTCAATTGGCGACTGAGGAAGTTGTCCAAATCGGACAAACTATCACCGCTTCCAGTACGGAAATCACCAATGCCGCAGGTTCCACCGCTAGTTACATCAGTGAAATCGCCCAATTAGCCGATCGCACTGCCAATCTCACAAGAGCGGCAAGACAACAGGCAGAATCGATGGGAAATCAAGCCCAACAGCTACTACAAGGCATTCAATTTTTCCGTTTACCCGATTCGGTTACGGCAATCCCGAATACTCCCATCGTACCTAGCGCCGATATTCACTCAAGTTTTCGATCTACTGATATCGATCCCGATGAGACCCCAACTAATAGTTTGCTGAGTTCTTTCGACACCTCGGAACAAGCTAACAATCGTGGCTCAGGTATGGGGCTAGCTGTACCTGCTGCGATCGCCACAGTCGCAGCGACAGTCGGTGCAGCAGTTACCATCGCGCAGCATGGACAAGATGCGACGGATGAATTCACCGAAGAAATCGCTGCCGCCCCTAACCTCGGCGGCGAGGATGCGCCAGAGGCGTTCTTACAAAATGACCATAATGCTTTCATGAGCGTTGATAATGACAATTCCTACAACTCCGAGCCAGAGGCAATCGATATCTCTATCATCGAACAATCTCTATTTGACGATCTCAGGCAAGAGGTTTACGAAGAGTCCTCGCTAAACGATATTGATGAAGATATTGATGAAGATACTGATGAAAATCTGTTAGAAATCGATAGCGATGAGGCAACCTTCAAAAATCCGATGCAAGGTGTTAATGAGTCGGCAATCGTTGACGCTGCTGGGGATCCAGAGATTGCATCGGCAACTTTTTCCTTTGAGGAAAATACCGCTTTTGGAACTGCCTCACCCCTTGCGGAAGATGCAAATGTGCACTTACCAACCTCTGTCGATTTTTCAATTCCCGATCTAGATGATGATTTCCAAATTCCCAAAATGGATATTGAATCAGCTTTAAATGATTCTAATCCTTTCTTTGATAGCAGTTCAGTCCAAGATGTCACCATTCCAGATATCGATCCTTTCGCTATGGAGGAGCAGGTTGACTTAGAAGCATTAGATTTGGAAGCATCTGATAGTCTTGATAATAGTTTTGATAATTACGCGATCGCCGATAATACCTACGCCCTACCCAATCTTGAGGAAGGGAATGTCGAGAGCATATCTGATGATTTCCTCTTCAATGATTCTGCGGACTATAGTAGCTACACATCTAACGAAGAGTTCAATGAATCCTTAGAAGCATCTCTAGGAAGCCCTGACAATGAAGCTTTCAGCGATACCTTTGACATATCATTTGATGAATCACCCTTTGACAAAGCGTTGGATGAAGCCCTTTATACTTCCTCAAACCCTCCAGCCGATCGCTTCTCTAGCGAAGATCTCGGAGATTCGGCACAGTCCGATGATATGGCTCCGCAGGAATTATTTACGGATGCGCCAGCTCAAATTCCTGACATCTATCTAGAAGAATCCGTAGATGATGAATTTTCAGGGGAATTCACTTTCGATCTCGAAGAAAGCCCCCTATCAGGTACTTCAAACTTGTCAGAAAACGAAGATTTCTTTGATACAAACTCGCTTCTAAATAATGAAGACTTTGCTGAAGCATCAAATCCGCTTGAGGAGCAATTAGGTGAGCAATTAGTCGATCAATTAGATGATCAATTAGACGATCAATTATTTGACAGTCAAACAAATAATTTCCTTCTTCAAGAAGATGGGCATATTTCAGAGCTAGCAAATTCAGAGGGTTTTGCTGATATATCTAACATATCGGATATCTCGGATCAGCAAGCATCAGAGTTCTCGACAGAGTTTTCTTTTGAAATTAACGAAGTTTCTGAGGAAGACATAGCTGTAGATTATGGAGAAATAATTCATGATGAATTCGTTCTCCTAGAATCAGAAATTCCAGAATCAGAAATTCCAGAATCAGAAATTCCAGAGCCATCAACACAGATCTTATCTGCTGAACAGGTAGAAGCAAACATTTCTTTATTATTTGAGGAAAGCGAGCCGATCGCCTCTGATAGCTTAGATCAGGAGTTTGATCTTCCTCAAGTGATCGATAATCCAGATCTCTATGCTGGCGATCTTGAAACAACATGGCAACCTGAAGCCGAGATCTTACCCTCTTCTTACGTCTTTGATAATGTCATTCTCAACGATGAAGATCTCGATAATTCTCTGGATGAAGGTATTGTCACAATTGAAGATGGTGAAGATTTAGATATTTCTTTTGACCTCTCTTTTGATGCATCAACAGATTTGCAACCTGAAATGCCTTTTGAGTCAGAGTCAACGCTTGCAGAGAGTTTGGTAAGCGTAGATAGACCCGAAAAGTTACCTTCACCAGAGTTATTTGAGGATCTTTCGGATGATTTCTCTTTTGATCTAGATGATAGTTTGCTAACTAATGACTTTGATAACGAAGTTACCTCTATTGAAAATAAAAATTTAGAGAACTTATCTGATGCTTCGTTTGATATCTCTATGGAAGCATCAAATCTCGCGAACTCACTGGAAGCAACTACTCCCAACGAATTTGAAACACCTAACGATCCGCTGAACGAGCAGGATCCCGATCGCGATTTTTCCACAGAATTGGCGATCGCACCTGAGATCGCACCTGAGATTGTGGCTGAGTCAGAAGTCCAAGATGCATTTATATTCGATCTAGAAGAAGTGGATGATTTCCCATCACTGTATGAGAATATTTCCGAAGCAGAAGCGCCAGACCAAAGTTCCGATCTAATCTGGCAGAATGAAACTATCAGTACTGACACATCAACCCTCTCCTTCGATATAGAAGAGGCATCTATAAATTCCGTTGATGACTTGATGGATGAGGCAGAATTAGATGTTTCCTCTATATTTAACGCTCTTTTAGATGAAGAGTCGGCGGAAAGTCGCAATGACACTATGCATGAGTCTATACTCGACACCCCAGATATATCTGGGAATAAAGCAACCTTCGAGATGTTGAGTGAAGACATCGAGTCTGATATCAAACAAATTGAATTTAGTGACATCCTAGATTCTGGAAGTCTGACAGCAAACCCTGAAGTTGAAGAAGAAGCCTTTATACTAAATCCCCTCGAAGATTTAGTGCAACCCGTTGAAATCTCTTCAGTCAGCCCCTCTGAAATAGATAGTCTTCAAATAGATGAAATTTTTACAGAACCTACTTCAGTCCCCTCTTTAGATATTTCTGAGGATATTTCTGAAGATATTTCTGAAAGTTGGCTTAATGAAATTACTGAGGATGAAAAGATTGTAGGCACGCCATTCGGTGATGAAGCATTCGGTAATTTAGATATATCAGAAACATATCCTTCGCTAGAAGATCCTTCCCTTAATGCGTCCGATGATGATATTTATGGATTTGCAGATAACCTACTAGATAGCCTCATGGATGAGACTGAAGAGGATTTTGGCGATTTATCTGTCGATCTATCTATGGATTTACCAAATCCATTATCCCCAACTGACTTGTCAGTATCAGAAATCCCCTCCTCTAAGCCCTTGTCACTCCAGACAGAAAGTAATGAATCGGGAAATGAGTCGATATTTGATTTGTCTGCTCTTAGCGATCCCATTGAGGATTCGGTGGTGATCGCAAGATCGGAAATTGATGAGTTCCTGTCGGGTACGTTGGGTATTGAAGAGTTTGAGGATGAAAGCAATAATAAACAGGCTAATTTCCAGATTGCCAAAACTCCTAATAAACCCTCTGAAGAATCCCATCAAGAAATTGGGGCAAAATTGCCTAAGTCCGACGATTCCATATCCTAGGTTTAATGTCAGTTCGGGTTGAGATGGTAAAACCTTTCTCAAAGCCAATTTCAAATTATCCAGAACTCACGTTAAATACCTCAGCATAATTAAAATCCAGATTTACAGCGCTTTGCGCTCAAATCCAAACCAAGGAAATTTTTGAAAGCGTTGC
>NZ_LIRE01000094.1 GCF_001402795.1 Pseudanabaena sp. 'Roaring Creek' | reverse complement strand
TATAGATAATTCAAATAAAAACTACAGCTTCGACTTCGCTCAGCTAGCTTACACCGAGGGCTGAGCGAAGTCGAAGCCCGTCTACAAGTTATTTAAAACAACTATATCGTTAATCCCAAAGCTTAAAATGGCTACGCCATTTTGAGCTTTGGGATAAAACAAATCAAACCGCAAAAGATAAGTGGCGACGCGAAGCGTCGCCACTTATCTTTTGCGGTTTGATTTCAGAGATACAGTAGAGAATCGATTAAGAATCAGCAGTTGTTTTTACCGCGATCGCCAACTCTAAATCCTGCGATTTGCGATGACTAGATCTTGCTAACAATTCTTTCTCACTTGGTAGTCTCAGCTTTGAGGCTAATTTAAAAAACTCTAGTAGCTTAATAAAGCTAAAAGTCGGATCGGGCAAATAGCTAACCCGATTATCACAAATCGTGATCCCATGACGACTTGAGGATTGGAAAGCATGGTGGAGATTATGCCAACCCTCACCCAAAGTCAAGAAGGCAACGAAGGCACTGTTGCGACTATGGTCGTCGGTAATAAATGGGCGATTACCGATCAGATGACTGAGGGAGTTTACAGTTTGCACACCATGAAATAACAAGGTGGTGCTCAAAAAGAACGCACCCAGATATTCCAGTCCGCCGATGTAATAAGAAATCGCACCAAGCGCGACTAAAGGAACAAAATGCAAGCGATCGATCGCTCTTAAAACGCGATCGCTTTCTACATCAACGGGCAATTTGGAGGGAAAAAACTGCGAAGATAGCAGCCATCCCCCTTGAGCCCAATAAAACCCTTTAAATCCACCATTGGGATGATAGGGAGAATGGGGATCGCGATCGCGATCCGAATGTTGATGGTGCATCAGATGGTGAGCCTTCCACCAACTTGGTCCCATCTGTCCTGCGGAAGAGGCGATCAGACACCCCACCCATAGGAGAGGTGCAGGGGCTTGATAGCTTTTATGGGTGAGTAAGCGATGATAAATACCTGTCGTCGCCAGCATCCGCACAAAATATAGCAGTACCATCCATGCGATCGCCCCCCAAGACAAACCAGTTACTAAGACAAGTGATGAACCGATATGGCTAACGATAATCAGCATTGGGCCGATTAGATACAAAATGCTTGTGAGTAGAGAATATTGCCTCATTTACAATCCAGAGTGTGAAGAACATAATTCAGCGAATGAGCTGTGGCTGTATTTATTAACCGCCCCAATCAACCAAAGTAACATATGAAAACTGCCAGCTGGACATAATCAAAACCCTTTGGCACAAGCGCAGCGTCCGCCAAAGGGTTTTGAGTTTTAATTATGTCCAGCTACCTATAAGATTGGAGTGATATCATAAATCCTCTCAGCTCCAACCCTGAAACGATTTCTTTCTGTTGCCTTCGCTACGGAACTAATACTGCTTTTAAAGTCAGATCAAAGCTGGCAGAAAGTCCATAATCTTTCTAAATTATCCGCATAAATCACCTGTCTAATACCCTATGCCTAGCCTACCAAGCACGATTTATCCTATTGGCGCTTATAACCTTCACGGTTTAGTGTGGCAAACCTCAAGCAATATAAGTGATGTAAGTGACGTAAGTGATGTAAGTATTGATATCAGTAATCACAACTCCTACATAATTTGCGTCGATGCCTATCAAGGTCACCTCCTTAAAATCGATCCGTGGTCAGAAGGTGCAACGGTACTAAATAATTACACCGCCTCGGAGTTTCGTGATGCGACGGGTTTGGCGATCGCTGGGGAAACCCTGTGGGTTACCAAGAACAACGGCATTTACTATTGCAACATGATTGATTTCGAGCTGCAACCATTTATGGAACTGCCTAACAAAATCGATGGCATTGCGGTATCCGAAGGTGGCGTGTATGTAAGTTCTAGTGAAGTTGGCAAAATATTTGTCTTTGGCAGGGCTACCCGCACTCTGCTCAGGATTATGGATGCTCCAGGTGCTGGCTTTGAAGCCCTAGCCTTGGTGGGCGAAGAACTATGGGTGAGCGATCGCACGGAAGAAACTGTGTATCGGATGAATGCCAAAACAGGCGAAATTTTACATCGAGGTTTAACCCCCTTCCCCAATCCCGTAAGCTTAGGTTTTTTGGACAATGAATTATATGTAGTTTACTCAGGTGATGAAAACTATATTCGCGAAAATCCCAACGATCTAGATGAACCCTTTTCGGTGGCAGCTCGCGAAAAAACCTTTATCCATCGTCTCAGATTCAATCAGTACAAAGATGGCAAACTAAACTATACGCTCACCAATGGCTACAAAGTAGAGATGATCTACCTTGAAGAGCTGTCTTCGGAAGATCCGACTTCCGTTTATAACCTCACATGGAGAGTTGCCTACCCTACCGATAACTATCGCCAAAAATTATTAGCGATCGAACCCATTGGCATTCCTTTTGAAGAAGAAATTGTCTATGGTCAGCGGGTCGCCGCTTTTAAGCTAGGTAACCTCAAACCAGCGGAAGCGCGAATGTTTGGCTGGAAAGCAACTTTAGAATTACGGGCAATTAAATACGAGCTAAAGGATAGTGAAGTAGAGTTTGTCCCTGAACTATCTGAGGACATGAAGAAGCTGTATCTGATTGATGATGATGGCTTGAGTATGGATAACCCGCTCATCCAAGCCGCCGCCAGAGAAGCCGTGGGCGATGAAACTAATATTTTACGGAAGATGCTGCTGATTCGCGATTATGTCTACGACAAGCTCGCCTATCGCGTCACGCCCTATATTGCGTCACCTGAAGAAGTGCTTGTTAGAGGGACTGGCTCCTGTGGGGAGTATGTGGGTCTGTTGCTAGCCCTAACGCGCTTAAATGGAATTGCTTGCCGAACCGTGGGACGTTATAAATGTCCCCATGAAAACGATCAGGTGATGAATATCCCTCTCCATCAGTATTACAATCACGTTTGGATTGAATTCTATATTCCTAGTATTGGTTGGTTGCCAATGGAATCCAATCCCGATGATACGGGCTATCGTCCCTATCCTACTCGCTGGTTTATGGGCTTGCCTTGGTATCATGTGGAAATTGGCAAAGGGATTTTCTTTGAAACGATTCAACCCCAACCCTATTCCATTGGCGAACTCGCGCTCAATCACGTTCGCTTTAAGGTATTGGAAGAAATTTAAATTCTTTGCGAACTTATAGCTATACCAAGAAGAGGATGGCTATAAGTTCGCAAAGAATTAGGACAAATCAAAACCCAAGAATTAATGGGCGGCGCTTCGCGCCGCCCATTAATTCTTGGGTTTTATGTCCTAGTACACTTGGCGACAGCTATAA
>NZ_LIRE01000679.1 GCF_001402795.1 Pseudanabaena sp. 'Roaring Creek' | reverse complement strand
TGGAATCAAGTCTTTTATTAGTTCCCACTGGTTATCGGTTAAGTCTGTGGGGTATGATTTCTTTGTTGCTTCCATAAGGCTGTCTTTGTTTTTGTATATTGACAGGCTATACCTTTGGGAGCTTTTTTTCACCTTTTTTTATTGCCAAAAACTTCTCAAACACGCTCTAATTGGGCTTGATCATAGCTGCCGCCAGTTTTGTTAGGACAAAATCAAAACCTCAAAGAGAGTTGCAGCGCTCCGCGCGGCAACTCTCTTTGGGCTTTTATGTCCTGATATAGTTGGCGGCAGCTATAAATATAAAACCCTAAAACCTGCGGCGCAGCCTGCGCCGCAGGTTTTAGATCTGTTTTTTGCGGAGCTATTTAATCAACTCACTCAAAAAACTATTCCTCTTTTGGAAAAACTCATCCAGTAATTCGTAATAATTTTCGTCAACGGCTTGCTGAACCGATGGTCGCTTTAATAGAGCTTCGCGCCAAGCCTTAACTTTGGGAGTCCGATCGCTAAAGCCAAAATTTTGATAGCGATCGAAGGCAACAAGATAGCGGAATATGGGGGCATAGACCGCATCAATCAGCGAAAATTTTTCGCCTCCAAAATATGGTGCTGTAATGAGTTGTGCTTCTAGTAGTTCTAAATTTGCAATCAGGTCTAACCGTTTTGCTTCAAAAGTCTCTTCATCCTTAGCCGAGTAGAAACCCGCAATTTTTGTCAGTAGATTTGACCCAAATTCGATCCAAGAGCGATGTTTAGCTTTGGTTAAGGCATCCTCAGGATGCAGTGAATCGGGTGTAATTTCATCAAGATATTCACAAATTACGGCGGATTCAAACAAGACTTCATCATCAACCAGCAGTAATGGGACTCTCCCCAATGGCGAAATTTTAAGAAACCAGTCGGGTTTGTTGGCAAGGTCGATATATTCGCGATCGCAAGGTATTTGCTTTTCAAGGACAGTGATTAGCGATCGCTGTACGTAGGGACAAAGATTGTGGCTGATCAGCTTGAGCTTTGGCAACATGGCAATTTGTAAATAGGGCTAATATTTGGATATAGTTGCATTTACATTAATTGCAATTGCAACTAAATTTAACTTATCATATTTAATTGCAATTGCAACTAAATTCCCAAAGATATGGGCGGCGCTTCGCAGCCCCTATGAGCCTATTTTTATAATTGCGATTGCAACGATTTTTTTGGATACTGGAAGTATGTCAATAAATTCAGCCCTAGATCCTTTGCGAAGTTCGGTTTGGCGATCGCTTTTGACCGTTCATACCAAGCTGCTTGATCGCATTGCCCAAAAGCTTGATCAAGCCGATCTGCCGCCTTTGGAGTGGTATGACGTATTGCTTACACTCAAAGAAGCACCCGATAACTGTTTGCGCTTAAGCGAACTAGCTGAAAAAGTGCTATTAACCCGTAGCAATCTAACGCGATTAGTCGATCGTCTCGAAAAAGCCGACTTGCTCTATCGAAAATCTTGTCCAAGCGATCGGCGCGGAACCTATGCAGTCTTAACTGAGGCAGGTTTGGCGATGCAGCAAAAAATGTGGATCGTTTACGCTGAGGGGATTTCTGAGCATTTTGCTAGTCATATCTCTGAGGACGAGGCGCAGGTTTTACAGACAATATGCGATCGCTTATTAAGTAACTCGGCACAAATAAATATAAAACCCAAGAGTTGATTGGTGGCACGAAGTGCCACCAATCAACTCTTGGGTTGTGATTTGGACTATAACGATAAGTACTTGTGCAAAATAAATTACCAAAACCCGTAAAGTTGCGCCCCGTAGGGGCGCAACTTTACGGGTTTTGGTTTGTAATTAATTATGCCTAGCTACTTATATCTCCAAACCAATAAAAAACCCTACCAAAAGATAGGGTTAAAGAATCGTTTTTACTTTGTCTCAAACATTTAGATCAGGAACAGATGGGATTTAGATATTTGTCAGCCACCAAATCAAACCATGCCCTGTGGAAACTTCAAGGATCAGCAAGGAGACAAAGCCAATCATTGCAAGTCTACCGTTCAATAATTCTGCGTAAGGGGTGAAACCAGCTCTGTCGGTTTCTTCAACATACATCTTTGGTTCTACTGCGAAATTGTTGAGTACACCGCGTTCGTCGACTGTATAGCTGCTCATTGCTTTTTCCTTTATTTGATTTTCTTATATAAAGAAATATAACAAAATATTTCGAGATGTTAATCTAGCTAAAGGCATGGATGACCGATTAGTTGTACCTATATAAAGAGGTATGTACAAAGAATGGTTTGGCATTGCCAAACCATTCTTTGTTTTTATGTGACCAGATTTAGAAAGTACCTGCTAACGCACTGACTCAGCGATCGCCCATATATGCCCCCCATACATAAGGATGCTTAGCAGACACAATCAACATTAAATTAACAAGGTGCTTTTAGCTTTATTTTATCTTTTTTGGGTTTGCATTAAAGCACTTTTTAGTCGATTTTATAAAGGTTTCAGCAAGCAAAGGCTATGGATTTGTTTTTGTGTTAAAGCACTTTCATGCCCAAAAAGGTAGATAGCGTGCATAGCGGGCAGAGGTTGATTCAGAGTCATCGATCTTTATTAAATCAGCTTCTTTCGTAGCTTTTATAATCAGAGAAACAGTAGCTGTTTTTGACTCATTCAAACGAAATCTTTCGCGTAAAGTCTGGTTAGACATCTGTCTGTTACTAACATATAGCAAACAGCAATGCTGATAACAGGCTCGAATGCGATCCGATCTACTCATTTCATCAAAAGTCTGGTAAGCAAATAACACTGTCGTGGTACGAGTTTCTCCTACCCGAAAATCTGGTGCTGGTAGATGATTACCTTCTGCGGCACTTACAACCTTGTCAATGCCACTTCCTTTTTCTTCGCAAATACCAAAACGGCGCATTAGATCGGCGATTTGTTCGTTGCGGGAGCGGTATTCATCAATGAAGCGATCAGTAGAAATAGGAGGAATGCCAGGATTAGATATCTCAATGCGATCGCTATACATTTCAATCATTACAGAAGCACCTATTGCTAGAAAATCCTGATGTACCAAGGCATTAGCAATAAGTTCTCTTAGAGCCTGCATCGGAAACATCTTTACTTCTTGGCGTACTGCTTCTTCGATAAAACGATTTTGCGGTGCAGATGAGTAAACGAAACTAATTAATTCTTCAAAGGTTACAGCATATCCTTGGTTCCACGTTTTATCATCACGAGTCTGTAGTTTATTGAAACCTTCATAAATAATGACACGGGGAGCTTTACGCGCTAACGCTAGAGAAAAAGCATCAAGTTTTTTTGCCAAAACAATCGCGGCTAAATTGGTGATTGTCCAGCCTTGAGTTGTTGATTTGATTAAATCTTGGCTTTGTAATCTCTCTAAAACAGCCTCACGGGTGGTTGGATAAGGAACTTTTAGGAGTTCAAAGTAAGTTTGAGTATCTAACAAAGCAATTACATCATCTGGACTGGCATCTAGGCGAGCAGGTTGGGAAAACCAATCTTGTTGATCTTCCGCAAAAATCTGTTTCAGCCTATCTCCAGTCATTGGTCGTAGCTCTTCACCAACTCTCATCCAGTGGATTCCCTTATATTCCAATGCTTGCCCCGTAGGACGAGGAGGCACTTTAAAAACCAGCACTCGACCATTGGGATGCTGTAGTTCGGTAATGTCTACCCGAAATCTAAGGTCTTGAAATATACCTGCTTTAAGTTTGTTTAGACTTTCTACAGTTGACCAAGCTTGGGAACCGACTACTTGACGAGGTCGCTTATCGGTAACACCTAAAACAAGATAGCCACCACCTTCATTTGCCAGCGCTATGCAGTACTCTCGGAGCTTTGTTGAATCATACTGCTGCTTTGCTTCTTTAAATTCAAGTTGCTCTGTCTCGGTGGGTGTAATTAGCCATTTCTCGAGTGTTTCAAGATTAACCATAGGACAATGCTAAAAAGTACCTGCTAATGCACTGACACAGCGATCGCAAATATGGGGATGCTCGGTAGACTCACCGATATGGGTGGAATAGTTCCAGCAACGGGGACACTTTTCGCCATCGGCTTTTGCGATCGCGATTTGTAAATTGGTAGCCTCTCCCTTAAAGTCAGCATCGGGTAAGCTATCGACAAGCTCGACCTGTGACACGATGAAGAGATAGCGCAAATCCTCTCCTAATGATTCTAGATAAGCTTTCTGCATTGCATCAGTTGAAACTAGTAAGACCTTTGCTTCTAGGGGTGCGCCGATCAGTTTGCCAGTTCTGGCGGATTCTAAGACTTTGTTGACCTCAGAACGAACATCCCGTAGATAGTCCCATTTGCCTGCCAATTCGGGCTTATGCCATTCATCATTCACGATAAACCAACCCGATTGGAATACGGATTTAGTCGGTGCGGGATAGGGCAAGTATTGCCAGATATCCTCGGCAGTGTGGGCAAGGACTGGGGCGATCGCTTTGGCAATTGCCTCTAAGCAATACATCAACACCGTCTGGCAACTGCGGCGACGGGCAGCGTTAGGCGCACTGATGTAGAGGCGATCCTTGGCGATGTCTAAATAGAAGTTGGATAAATCAACAGTACAGAAGTTTTGGATGGTTTGGAAGAAGCGCGAGAATTGGAATTTGTCATAGGCTTCGGTGATGTCCTTGGTGATTTCAGATAAACGATGCAGGATGTAGCGATCGCTTTCCGTGAGATCGGCATAAGGAACTAGATGTTCCGCAGGTTGAAAGTCAAAGAGGTTGCTGAGCAAGAATCTGGCGGTATTGCGAATCTTGCGGGATACATCGGACATCTGCGCCAAAATCGTCTTACCAACGGGAACATCGCTGCTATAGTCAACGCTTGCAGCCCAGAGACGGATGACATCCGCGCCATAGGCGGGCTCTTTCTTTTGATCTTTACCGCCATTAATTACCACCATCGGATCGACAATGTTACCGAGGGATTTGCTCATTTTTTGTCCCTTCTCATCCAGCAAAAAACCGTGAGTTAGAACTGTCTTGTAGGGGGCGTAACCATTGGTTGCAACGCTAGTTAGAAGGGAAGATTGGAACCAACCGCGATGTTGATCGGAGCCTTCAAGATAGATATCCGCAGGATAGTTTAGTTCGTAAGGCACTAATTTAGAGTTGTGACTTTCACCGCCGAGAACCCCTGCCCATGAGGAGCCAGAGTCAAACCAGACATCCATCGTGTCCGTACCTTTGCGATATTTGCGATCGCTATTTTTGTAAGATTCAGGTAGTAATTCTTCTACTTCTCTTTCCCACCACACATCGGAACCATGTTCGCGAATGAGTTCTTGAATGTGGGTGACGGTTTCTTCCGTGAGCAAAGGCTCGTTGGTTTCTTCGTCATAGAATACGGGAATCGGTACGCCCCAAGTGCGCTGACGGGAGATACACCAATCCGATCGCTCTTGCACCATTGAGGTAATCCGATTCTCACCGATCGCAGGAATCCAGTTAACTTCTTTGATCGATTTCAATGCTTCTGCTCGGAAACCATCAACGGAGGCGAACCACTGCTCAGTGGCGCGAACAATTACGGGCTTCTTCGTGCGCCAATCGTAGGGATATTTGTGGTTATAGGCTTCTTCTTTAATCAGGGTTCCATTAGCGGTCAAGATTTCGACAACCTTGGCATTACCTTCCTTCAGAACGCTTAAACCTGTTAACTCTTCGCCAGCATCTTCATTAAAAATACCGCGATCATCTACGAGGGAAATCATGCCTAAATTGTATTTTTTACCGACAATAAAGTCATCTTGACCGTGATTTGGCGCAGTATGCACTAAGCCCGTACCTGACTCAGCGGTGACGTGATCGCCCAAGACAATCGGACTAGGGCGATCGCAAATTGGATGTTTAGCAATGGTTCCTTCGAGCACATCACCAGTAAAGGTATATTTCACTTCCAAAGCTTGCTCAAAAGTGGCGGCTAACTTCTCAACTAGTTCCGTAGCCACGATGTAGTTTTTGTCAGCAGCAGCAACGATGCTATAACTCAGATGGGGATTGGCGCTAATGCCCAAGTTGGCAGGAATCGTCCAAGGTGTCGTTGTCCAGATCACGGCATGGAGATTGGTGAGATCGGCGATCACCTTCAACTTTTCGCTAGGATTAGTGACTGGAAAAGCGACATAGATACTGCGCGAAACGTGATTTTCGGGGTATTCCAATTCGGCTTCCGCGAGGGCTGTATGGGAACTAGGCGACCAATATACGGGCTTGAGACCGCGATAGATATAGCCCTTTAGGGCAATTTTTCCGAATACTTCGATTTGGGCGGATTCATATTCAGGTTTAAGCGTGTAATAGGCATTTTCATAATCTCCCCAAACTCCTAAACGTTTAAAAACTGCTGCTTGTTCGCCGATTGTTTGCAGCGCAAATTCTTTCGCTCGTTTCCGCAATTGCAAAGCAGTTAAATTAGTACGTTCCTCGGCTTTAATATTTTGGAGTACCTTCAGCTCGATCGGTAAGCCATGACAGTCCCAACCTAGGACATAGCGAGCTTTGCGTCCGCGCAAAAGTTGATAGCGATTAATAATATCTTTTAAGGATTTGCCCAAGGCATGACCCATGTGCAATGTCCCATTTGCATAGGGAGGGCCATCATGGAGCGTAAAAATATCACCTTTGTTATTGCTGCTTAAGTCTTCGTAAATCCCCTGCTCCTGCCAAAAAATTTGAATCTCTGGCTCACGAATAATCGCATTTGCCCGCATGGAAAAGTTCGTTTGCGGCAAGTTAACGGTGTCTTTATATTCGCTTAATTCGGTGGGACTCGTGAGATTATCAGGTTTGGCTTTAGGAGCAGATGTCATCGTTCTAAACTTTCAAAAATTAGTTAGGGTTTATACCTCATCAAGGAGGTCACGATCACTATTATGACGCATATATAGCTATCGCCCATAAAAAACGAAAAGAGAGGTGCGGCGCTTTGCGCCTCACCTCTCTTCAGTTGGCAATCTTTCCCGCTATTTGCAAAAGCGTTACTTCCCAGACTAAGCGTGGTTGGACATAGCGAGCGATCAACTCCCTTGCCTTGTCGAGGTGTTGCAACACTATTGGCGATCTTTGCTGTTCCCAAAAATAATTTTGTAAATAATCGATCAGCCATAATTGCAAGTCCACTTCTAGCTCCTTGGTGATTTGTTTGGCGATCGCCATAGCAGTTTTCGCATCTTGAGGAATTTGGCGGACGGCAGTTAGCAATTCCGCAGGAATGCTTTTAAAACGCTCGAAAGACTCGATCGCATTACCCGCCGAGCCTTGGGCTAGGGCTAATACTTCGGGGGGAATGATATGCCCTGCAAGGTCGAGTACCTCCTGTAGCTGCCTCTGATTGAGTCTCGTAAAAGGGATGCGTTGGCAGCGTGAAACTAGGGTGGGTAAGATTGCACTAGCATCGGGGACGATCAAAATAATCGTGGCGTAAAGGGGTTCTTCGAGGGTTTTCAGCAAACTATTCGCAGCCGACTCAGCCATCGATTGAGCTTCCTCCAGAACGACCACCGATCGCTGGCACTCAAGGGGGGGACGGCTCACAAATTCACTAATTTCTCGTATTTGTTCGATCCTGATCTGGGGTAAGGCGCGGCGCTTTAATCCTGCTGCGTCGGCTTCTTTGGCGGTAAGCATTTTGCCCTTATCCAGATAGGTTGGCTCTACCCATAGCAGATCGGGATGATTGCGATCGCTCAGCCGATTAGCCGATCGGCGATCGCCCAATAAAACTTCGGCAAATGCCGAAGCGGTTTTGCTGCGTCCCACACCACTTGTGCCTGCAAACAAATAGGCAGGAGCAATGCGATCGCGTTGAATGGCAGCTTTTAGTAACTTGATCGCTTGGTCTTGCCCTACTACTACATCAAAGGGGGAATTTAGGGAAAACACCACTAGTCATTCCATCGATCTTTGGTCGATCTTCCCGAACCATAGGTGTTCAAGCCCACGCGATATTGGCGATCGGGTGAAGCATCTAAAACCTCCAAAGTACGCCGCCGCAGCCACCAACGGATTGCTTCATCGATGATTGCGGTAGGATCGCTAGAAATTTCCTTTAACTCAGTTAATAGGTCTGGAGCTATTTCGACTTTATAGGTGAGTTCGGCTGCCGCTAAGTCGGGAACAGGTGGTTCGATATTTTCCTGATCGTCCCGATCGTTATTGATCTCTGGTTGTGGATTTATGGACTCGTCAGCGATCGGTTGCGGGGTGGTCTCAAGATCTGCTTCATGATTAATTGGACTACTCACGACCTCTTCTTCATCCGATGAACTGGGTGGGATCGATGCAAATTTAATCTTATTTTGGTTGCTTTCTTTAATTGCACTAAGTTTGGAGGCAACTAACTTACTTAACTTAGCGATCGCAAAAACAATGAGAATAAGCCCAAACTGAAATAGTCCCACAATTAAGAGCAGCTTTTCTTTTAGCCAAAATTCATACATGTTTTTTAGGAACGAAATTCTAAGTGTTTTTTCATTATTCCTAATCGTTCCACTCGCCACGAGGCGGAACAACGGGATTCATTGTGAGAGGACGCGATCGATCGGCTTCTTTGATTGCTCGACGCTGCAACCATTGGCGGATCGCTGTGTCGATCGCCTGTTCTGGATCGTTTGTCACTTCGCCCAGCTCGGCAAGCAGAGCTGGGTCAATGTCTATACTCTTTAGTACCTCATTAAATACTGCTTCATTAGCCGATTGGTTTACTTGCGGTTCGTTAGCGTTATCTTCTGGCATGGGAAATATTTGAATTAACTGGCACTATGCAGATTTTACCTAGATTTGTTACCTTCTGAATGTACAGTGCGATCGCAATCTAAATTTTAGCTTTCGCAAACTATCAATTACCACTCCCTTGCCAGTGAAGAATTAGCGTTGCGGCACAAAGCGCCGCAACGCTAATTCTTGGTTTGTGATGTCTATTTTGATAGTGGGAAGGTTTTTATATATAACTGCGCCCAAGTTATATATAGCTGTCGCCAAGTGTCCTAGGACATAAAACCCAAGAATTAATTGGCGGCGCGAAGCGCCGCCAATTAATTCTTGGGTTTTGATTTGTCCTAATTCAAGTGACTGTAGCTATAATTATGCCCAGCTATCTACAGCGCTTTGCGCTCAAACCTAAACCAAGAAAAATTTTGAAAGCGTTGCGAAGCAACGCTTTCAAAATTTTTCTTGTGGTTCGTTTGATCGGTAATTGCTGTAAGACTTAATTAACTTGTTTAGCTCCAAAACGATCTAGCCACCAGAAACAAGTCGTAAGTAATGTGGCGATAAATAGAAATGCGGCAATAGCTTGGAATGTAGTATGTATCCCTGCCACCAGCGAATCAATAGGGGCTGCGGTGACATCGACATCAAAGGCAAGTTTCGCGGTGGCGATCGTTACTAAGGAGAAAATGGAACCGACTATGGGCACACCCACAGCTTGCCCTAAAATTCTTGATAGGGAAAGTAGCCCAGAGGCAATGCCTAATTGCTTGGCTGGGGCGGCTCCCATAATTATGCTGTTATTAGGCGATTGAAAAATGCCAACGCCTAGGGCGTAGGGGGCGATCGCTAGGACATAATTGAGTATGGAAGAATCGGCATCGAACGTACTAAAAAAGATGCAGCTCATTCCGATTAAACACAGGCCGATGAAGCTAATTAAACGCCCTCCGAAGCGATCGGCAAGAGTCCCTGAGATTGGGGCAGTTACGGAGATAATGACTGGAGGAATCGCTAGCAATAGTCCCGCTTTTTCGGTGGGATATTGCTTAATCAATTGCAGGAAAAAGGGGAGAATAAAGATTACTCCTGCCATGACGAGATTGCCGATAAATCTGAGGATTAGTCCGACACTAAATTCCCGCGATCTAAATATATTTAAGTCGAGCATGGGCTGTTCTTGGTTCGTTTCTACGATCAAGAAACTAATAAAACCCGCGATCGCTAGGGCAAATAGATAACCAACAAGGCTGGCATCAAGGCTATTATTTTGCGATAGGGTAATGCCCACCGTAAAGCAAGTCAGGGTTAGCGTGAGCAGCAATGTCCCCAAAATATCAAAACTTTTAGAAGTTTCGCGAATCACTGATGGCGGGACAAAGCGAGCGACGATCGAGATCCCGATCAGACCAATTGGCACATTAATCAAAAAGATCGATTTCCAATCTCCCACAGCCAAGAGCAGTCCCCCAATTGTGGGACCCAGGGTAATCCCCAAACCATATACCCCAGCCCGAATCCCCAAGCTTAAGCCCCTTTGTTCGGGGGGAAAGGCTTCGACAATAATTGCCGTGCCCAAACCCGATAAAAATGCGGCTCCCAGTCCTTGAATTGCGCGAAAGATGATTAACATCTCCACGGTTGACGATAGCCCACAGCTTAGGGAACTGAGCGTAAAAATAACCATCCCGATCAGGTACAGTTTCTTTTTGCTCCACATATCACCTAACTTGGAGATGCTCAAAACTGTAATCGCGATCGCTAATAGGTAGCTGAGCACAACCCATTGAATCACCGCAAAACTGGTATGGAGCGACTCAATCATGGAGGGGAGAGCCAGATTGACGATATAGACATCTAAAGCAAAAATGAATACCCCAAGCCCAATCCCCGTAATTGTCCACCACTTATTTGTATTTTGGCGATCGTCCTGATCGGGATGCTTAATATCTAATTGCGTATCTAATTGCGTATCGAGATTTAATGTCGTATCTAATGGTTCTGATTCGTGGGCAGTCATGTTGAATTTCTATTAGCGATCGGCTAGTTATTTGATTTTGATTGTAAAACTGCAAAGGGACGGGGCATAGTTAGAAACCAGAGCCAAAATATCTGACGCGAGGATATCAAGAGCCAGCGGTTTTGGTCTTTTATAAGTAGCTAGGCATAATTAAACTTAAAACCCAGAAGAGTATATCGCCCGCTGCGCGGGCGGTATACTCTCTGATTTTGGTTTTTAATTATGCCTAGCTACTTATTTAATTACATCTAGTTACTTAAGTCCATGATTTAAACAGCCTATTTAAACAACCTATTTAAATAGGTTGTTTAAATACATCATTATAGTTAAAGAATAATTTAAAGATAGTTAAATAATTATCGTTAAATAAAACTATCATTTAACTAGCTAAATAAATAGTTAATACCAATT